>DATKIS010000038.1:0-4687 GCA_035543975.1 Pyrinomonadaceae bacterium | reverse complement strand
CCAAACTGCGAGAAACAGTTTCGGCGTTAAGAGAGCGAAGGGACGCCCTGCTGGTTCAGTTCACAAAGGAATGGCCTGAGGTCCAGAAGATAGAAGCTCAGCTGGCGCCGAGGGAAAAGGAACTTGAAAGGGCCACCGGTGAAACGCTCAAGAGTGTGAAGTCGCGTTATGAGTCCGCTGCGGCCAGCGAGCAGGCCCTCAACCGAAAATACATGGAGCAGCGCGGAACCACGACGCAGCAGACCCATGACCAGATTGAGATGCTGGCGATCACGCAGGAACTGGAAACCAATAAGCAATATCTCAATGGCCTCCTCCAAAAGGAAAAAGAGTTACGCGCTACCCAGGGTTCGACCGAGAAGACCAGCGACATCAGCGTGGCTACTTACAGCCGCCTTCCCAAACAGCCTATTGGTCCACCGCGACTGCGGAATATCCTGATTGCTCTGGTGCTTTCGCTGGTTGCCGGAATTGGCTTGGCCTTCCTGCTCGACTTCCTCGATGACACAGTCAATTCCATGGAGGATGTCGACCGCTATATCCATCTACCGGCCCTGGCGTTGATTCCCGCCAGCAAGAGTGAAAAGGCACGCTTGATTGGCATGCCCACGGGCTCCGCGCCGCCCGGGCCATCAAATGCCCTGGCTTTGGTTGATGACGCCAGATCCCCGGTGGCGGAAGCCTATCGGCATTTGCGCACGTCGTTGCTGCTGTCATCAGCTGGTCAGCCGCCGAAGACTATTTTGGTAACCTCCAGCCAGCCGTCTGAAGGTAAAACCACAACCGCAATTAACACTGCGGTTATGCTGGCCCAAACCGGCGCTGAGGTACTGATTATTGACTGCGATCTCAGACGGCCCAGGCTGCATGCCCACTTTGAAGTTTCCAATTCCGTCGGTCTGACTAACTGGCTGTCAGGCGAGAAAAACATTGACGCGCTAATCCAGACTTATGATAAGCGCGACAATCTGAAACTCCTGACCTCTGGTCCGGTGCCGCCAAATCCCGCCGAACTTCTGGGATCGGATGAAATGCGAAAGTTACTGGGGCTGCTCAGCGAACGCTTTGCTCATATCATCATCGATTCGCCGCCGGCGATTTCGTTCACCGATGCGTCGATCCTTTCAACCATGGTGGACGGGGTAATGCTGATCGTCCACGGTGGCAAGAGCTCTCGCGCTGTGGTCCGTCGCGCCCGTCAACAACTGCTCGACGTGGGCGCCAACATATTCGGCGTCGTACTGAATAATGTGAAGCTGGAGAGCCAGCAGGATTACTACTACGCGGGCTACTACGGCTACTATTCGAGCTACTATTACAGCGGGGACGGCGACGAGAAACCTGAAGATGGTGCGCCGGCTACGCGGTAAGGGCGGCCTACTTTCAAATCGAGCGCGAGTCTTGTTTGTTCGTAACCGAACTGCAAGACTCGCGTCGTTTTGTGAAGCCCGCGTTTCAAAGCGCTCCTGAAATATGAAAAAGCATTCTTACCGAATCGAGCGAGAGTTTGGCCTGATAGTGGGCGGGGTTTTCTTTCTGCTCGGGGCCTGGTGGATATATCGGGGCAAGCTCGCCAGTGTGGCCTACGTAATGTTACCGCTGGGCAGCTTGTTGATCTTGCTCGGTCTGAGTTTTCCCAAGGCTCTTATTTATCCCAACAAGATGTGGATGAAGCTGGCAGAGGTGCTCTCCTTTGTCATGACCCGGGTGATCCTCGGTATTGTTTTCTTTCTGATGGTGACGCCTATTGGAATGGTCAAACGATTGTTTGGTTGGGACCCGCTTAACCGCCGGCGTGGGCCAGGCGGTTCTTACTGGACGCCGTATTCTGATCGGCAACGCGATCCGCGACACTACGAAAAAATGTTTTGAGGGTATACGTATGTCAAAAGTACAAGTTGTTTCCGAGCTCTGGGAGTTTATGCGGAACAACAAAAAGTATTGGCTCGCTCCGATCGTCATAACCCTGGTGGCGGTTGGTGCTCTCCTCGTGCTGGCGAAAGGTTCGGCCATTGCGCCCTTCATCTATACGTTGTTTTAGGAATGTCGGAACCACCTGCGGATGCGGGTGGATTCCTTCAGACTCACCCGAGTTAACGAGTGGGTCTGCCTGGGGGAGGCGCTGTAGTGGTTAGCATTCTTGGTATCTCGGCCTTCTATCACGATTCGGCCGCCTGTCTCGTGGTTGATGGCGAGATTGTGGGCGCCGCCCAGGAAGAACGATTCACCCGCGTCAAGCACGATCACAATTTTCCACTTCAGGCCGCCCGCTACTGTCTCGGCGAGGCCGGGCTCACCGCCCAACAACTCGACTACGTCGCGTTCTACGACAAGCCCCTGCTGAAATTCGACCGGCTCTTGGAAACCTACCTAGACTATGCTCCGGCCGGATTCTCGTCGTTCTTGAAGGCAATGCCCCTCTGGATGCGAGAAAAACTCTGGATGCCTGACTTGATCCGCACCGAGTTAGCCAAAGCCGGCGGCGACGATGATGAGCGTGCCGCCAAAAAGGCGGGCAAGAAGTTTGAATGGAAACTACTTTTCGGCGATCACCACGAAAGCCACGCTGCCAGCGCCTTTTATCCGTCTCCTTTTGAAGAAGCCGCAATTTTGACGATCGATGGCGTGGGCGAGTGGGCCACCAGCTCGATTGGGGTGGGGCAGGGCAACGAAATCAGCTTGCTGAAAGAGCTTCGCTTCCCCGACAGCCTCGGCCTCCTCTACAGCGCTTTCACTTACTACACAGGGTTCAAGGTCAATAGCGGCGAATACAAGGTAATGGGCCTGGCGCCCTATGGCGAACCGAAGTATGTGTCAGTAATCAAAGACAAATTACTGGAGATTCGAGACGATGGCAGTCTCAAAATGAATCATGAGTATTTCAGTTATTCACAGGGACTGCGGATGACAAACCGGGCCTTTGCCAGGCTGCTTGGTGGAGCACCGCGAAAGCCTGAGTCACAGATCACTCAGCGAGAGATGGATCTGGCCCGCAGCATTCAGGTAATCACTGAAGAAGTAATGCTGAAGATGACCCAGTATGCTTACCAGGAGACGGGCTTGAAGAAACTGTGTATGGCCGGCGGAGTTGCTCTTAACTGTGTCGCCAATGGCCGAGTGCTCCGGGAAGTGCCGTTTGAGGACATTTGGATTCAACCGGCCGCGGGCGATGCCGGCGGGGCGTTGGGAATAGCTCTGGCGATTTGGCATCGCTATCTGGGAAACCCACGATCCAGCCCGGAGAAATTGGGAACCTGGCAGTCCGCTTCCCCGGAAAGCATCGGCAGTAACAATGGACGGAAAACTCTGCCGGCGTATGCCGATAGCATGAAGGGATCTTATCTCGGGCCCAAACATACCGAGGATGAAATCGAGAAGTTCTTAAAGTCAAAACAACTGCCTTACCGGAAGTATTCGCGCGAAGAGTTGCCGGAGGTCATTGCCGGTCTACTGGCCGCGGGGAAGATTATTGGGCTCCATCAGGGAAGGATGGAGTTTGGCCCAAGGGCGCTGGGGGGTCGCAGTATTATTGGCGACCCGCGTTCACCGGAAATGCAGTCGGCCATGAATTTGAAGATCAAGTATCGGGAAAGTTTTCGCCCGTTTGCCCCCAGCGTACTGAGAGAAGAAGTTGAGGATTGGTTCGAATTGAGCACTGACAGTCCCTACATGTTATTGGTGGCTGACGTGACCGAATCACGGCGGCGGAAAATGACCGCGGCGGAAGAGGCGCTTTGGGGAATTGAAAAACTGAACGTTCAGCGCTCGGAGATTCCGGCCGTCACTCATGTTGATTACTCGGCCCGCATCCAAACTGTGAGACGCGAAGAGAATCCGCTCTACTGGGAAATCATCGAGGCGTTCGGCAGAAAGACCGGCTGTCCGGTGGTCGTCAATACGAGTTTCAATGTGCGCGGCGAGCCGATCGTCTGCTCGCCGGAGGACAGCTACCGTTGTTTCATGAGAACTGAGATGGACTTTCTCATGTTGGAGACCTGCGTACTCGACAAGCGGGAACAACCGGCTCTGACTGAAGATCAGAACTGGCGCACGGAGTTTAAGTTGGATTGAGAGACTCGGCGAGAGGCGTAAACCGCCAAGACGCCGAGACGCCGAGACGCCAAGACGAACAAGATTAATCAGATTGGGCTATGAGCTTTTCTTGTAGTTTAGGCAATTTGAATTCACTTAGCGACCTGGGCGTCTCGGCGTCTTGGCGGTGAAGCGTCTTGGCAGCGAAAGCGAACATGAGTAGACCCAGCAAAGAAGAAACGTCCTCGTTATTAGCAGGGATTTTGCGGGCCTACCACCGCAGTTCCTTGAGAGGGAAGACGGTGGTCACCCTGATGCTCGCTCGACGATTCAAGTCTCTCCAGGCCGTGTCCATTAAGATCGCCGACTGGCCGCCGGTTTACATGGACATGCGTCAGCAGAACGCGCACGAGTGGTTTGTCGGAACGCCTTTCGAGAGTTCTCCACACGAGGTGAATGAACAGGCGGTGATGCGCCGGTTCGTTAACGCCGGCGATACGGTTTTTGATATTGGGGCGAACCTGGGTTTGCATACGATGCTGCTCGCCCAGTTGGTTGGTCCGCAAGGTAAAGTCATTGCGTTTGAGCCAAACTCGGAGTTGCTCCCGATGCTTGAACGTACTCTCAATGGCTTGAGTAATACCAAACTATACCC
>DATKIS010000037.1:0-3087 GCA_035543975.1 Pyrinomonadaceae bacterium | reverse complement strand
ACGAGTTTCTCCGCACAACCATCGCTGTATCTTGAAGACATCTTTGTGCGCCAAACCGGCCGGCACCTAGGTATTGGTCGCCAAATAATGGAGTTTCTCGCACAAAAAGCCCTTGAGCGTAACTGCGCCCGAATGGAGTGGTCCGTTCTCAACTGGAATCAGCAGGCAATCAGATTCTACGAGAACCTTGCAGCCGAGCCAGTCCATGATTGGACCGTCTTTCACCTTTCAAGTGAGAAAATGGCGGGATTAGCTCAAAAGACTATCCAGTCATAGAGCAACTTCTATTCGCTTAGCTCTCAACAGAAGATGGATCTGCCGTTAGTTTAGCGCCTTTGTGATAGGCTTGGCCCAAACATGCTCCAGGATGAAGCAACTGCAACAAGGTATTCGCTGGCCCAGAAGCTCTGGTGGCTTATTTTGGGCCGTCTCACTGCTGGCCTGTTTCTGTTTGTCGGCCGAGCTATCTGGTTAAAGGGAAGCGGTCATTCATCCGGGAAACAAATACTTCCGTTCGTGTTGATACTTGGCGGACTTACGGCCATTTACCTAATCGCGCATCGGTTTTCAAAGGCTTTCCTCTTACAAGCGAGAATTCAATTCGTAGTAGACGTCCTCCTGGTGACATGGCTGGTGTGGAACACCGACGTCATTCACTCGCCATACATCGCTCTTTACATTCTGATTATTTCTGCCTCAAGTCTCTTTCTCGGCCCCAGAGATGCGATTATTTCCTCTGTGGGTTGCGCTGTTGCGTTCACCGCCAGCGCTTTGGCGGTACTCAGTGGCTTTGGTCAGCACCCTACCCACGACTTAATCGATACAGGTAGATCTCAAACGTTTCAGTCGATTGGCCTCTTTGACGTGGCGTTTCTCATAGTGGGCTTGCTCTCGTCGCGTTTGGCCGAAGGGCAGTCTCGCTCAGAGGTACGCCTCATGGCGGCTGCTCAATCGCTTGCGAATCTACGTGCGCTGCATGAAAGAATCGTTGAGTCGATCCGATCAGGAGTCGTGACCACCGATTTACAAGGTCGCATCTACACCTTCAACGCCGCTGCTGGCGAGATCACCGGGTATCGAGAAGAGGATGTTCGCGGTCAGGATGCTTCGATATTCTTCGGTGAAATTCAGGGGATAATTGCCCGCTCACTTGATATCGCGAACCTGGGAGACGCGAGTCCGCGCTTCGAGGCAGATTGCCTAACCGCGGATGGACTACGTCTTCGCCTTGGTTTTAGTATATCTCCGCTCTTTTCGGAAACCGGGGACACCACTGGAACCGTAATTACTTTCCAGGATCTCACGCAGATTCGTGGCCTCGAAGAGACGGCGCGACGTCAGGATAGGCTTGCGGCAATAGGCCGAATGGCGGCCTCGATCGCTCATGAAATTCGCAACCCCTTGGCCGCGATGCGGGGCTCAATTCAAATGTTACGGGGGGACATGGAGGGTGATTCTGCGCAAACGGAGTTAATGGAAATAATCCTCCGCGAGTCAGATCGGTTGAACCGGATAATTAGCGACTTTCTTAGCTATGCGCGTCCGCGTTCAATCATTCAGTCGAAAGTTGACGTAGGTGAGACGTTGAAACAGACATTCAAGCTGTTGCGTCATAGTGCCGAAATTAAGGAAAGTCAGGTGATCACTGAGGAGCTGCCTGATAGTCCTCAGTTAATCAGTGCCGATTCGGAACAACTGCAACAAGTGTTTTGGAACCTTGCACGCAATGCCCTGCAGGCTATGCCCTCAGGGGGGCAACTCCATGCCAAAGTACAAAAAGCGCCGAACAGTCGACTTCGAATAACGTTTTCCGATACCGGACGGGGCATGTCGCCCGAACAGGTGGAGCATCTCTTCGAGCCTTTTTCCTCCACTACGGGGGGCACAGGGCTCGGGCTATCGATTGTCTATCAAATCATTCGGGATCATGGTGGTACAATCAATGTTCGAAGTCGTGAAGGACAAGGAACAACCATAACGATCGAGCTGCCGGATGAGCTTCACCGTGAGATGAGTGAAGATTCCACCGCGGTCGTAGGCTCAGCTTAATAGACAATTAATTCGGACCGGCCAAAATCAATCTGGCGGCCACTCGCAGCTAACACCGAAATCCTCTGGCGATCCATATGGCTAATCTTTTAATAGTCGATGACGAATTAGGAATGCGACAGTTTTTGTCGCATCTCTTTCAGCGCGAAGGCCACGGTGTTCGCGCCGCTGCCAGTGCCCGCGAAGCGATTGAATTCCTCCGCGAGCTCCCTGCGGATTTGATCATCTCAGACGTTCGCATGCCTGATATGAACGGGATTGAGCTCCTACGCGCGACTCGAGAGCTCCTGCCGAACGTGGAAGTTATCATGATGACGGCCTTCGCTAATGTGGATACAGCCCGCGAGGCGTTCATGTTGGGCGCTTACGACTTCATCCAGAAGCCTTTCGACAATGACCTGTTGAAAGAGACAGTCGCACGGGCGCTGGAAAAGATCTCATTGATCAAAGAGAAGGAGGCCTTGCTTGAAGAGAACAAGGTACTGATCAACGAGCAACGGACGCGAGGCCACCTCAACAACATCATTGGTCGCTCGCCCAAGATGCAGGCCCTCTATCAAATGATTGAAACCGTTGCCCAGGTTCAGTCAACGGTATTGGTGACGGGTGAATCCGGGACTGGGAAGGAGTTGGTTGCGCGGGCCATTCATGACCTCAGCCCTAGGGCTGAAAAACCCTTTGTTTCGATCAACTGCGGCGCTTTTACTGAAACCCTGCTTGAATCTGAACTCTTTGGTTATGTCAAAGGCTCGTTCACCGGTGCAAACACTAACCGCAAAGGGTTGTTCGAGTCTGCCAACACCGGAACGATTTTTCTCGACGAGATCGGTGAGATGTCGCCGGCGATGCAAGTAAAGTTATTGCGAGTTTTACAGGAAAGAAAGCTAAGGCCGGTAGGTGCGACCGAGGAGACGTTGGTCGATACTCGGGTGATTGCGGCAACCAATCGCGATCTTGCGAGCATGGTGAAGGAGGGAACATTTCGGGAGGACCTCTACTATCGAATCTCGGTCATCCCCATTGAACTTCCCTCCTTGC
>DATKIS010000036.1:0-2785 GCA_035543975.1 Pyrinomonadaceae bacterium | reverse complement strand
ATCGGCCCTGGATGTTCACATCGGCAGGTTTGACCTTACTGTGACGGACCGCCAGTCGCTCTATTTCCGCGGCAACTATCAGAACGATCTCTACGGTCAGGCGCCGGCATTCCCCGGCAAGCCTTCGCCGGACCTATGGGTGCATCCGAAGGGATTTGTCGTGGGCCATAACTGGACCGTATCAAACTCGCTGGTAAACAACCTGCGCGTCGGTTTAACCCGCCAGTCGTTCAAACGGGGCGGCGACTCCGATGGCAACGAGGTCAACTTCCGCTTCGTTTACCAGCCATTTCTCTACCAGCGCTCGCTGACCCGAACCACGCCGGTATGGAACCTCACCGATGACGTCTCCTGGATCAAAGGCAACCACACGGTCCAGTTCGGGACTAACGTGCGGTTCATCAGAAACCACCGGACCAGTTTCGGCAATTCATTTGACTCGGCGATAGTGAACCCCTCGTACTACGCAAACAATGGATCGTCACTATCGACCCCGCTGACTGACCTGACATCGGGTGCGGCCTTCAACACTCGCGCCGCGATTGCCTCCGTACTCGGACGGTTCTCGCAGTATTCCTTCAACGTTACCTACGACAAAGCGGGGAACATCCAACCCGTCGGAACGCCGAGCGAACGGACCTTCGCCACTGAAGAATATGAATTCTACGGCCAGGATACCTGGAAGCTCAGATCGGATCTGACGCTGACGGCCGGTCTACGTTGGGGTGTCAGCACACCTGTCTACGAGACCAATGGTTTCCAGGTTTCTCCGACCGTAAGCCTAAACGACTTCTTCCGCCGACGGCAGGAGTCTGCATTCAACGGCAAGCCGCTCAACGAATTGATCACAGTGGAATTGGCCGGCAAGGCTAACGGCAAGCCGGGGTTCTACAAGATGGACTGGAACAACTTCGCGCCAAACGTTTCGCTGGCCTGGTCTCCAGACTTCGGCGATAACTGGTTTGGGCGCGCTATCGGCCGCAACGGGCGTTCGGTGATTCGCGGTGGCGGGCGCATCATCTACGACCGCATCGGTTCCGCGCTGGCGGTGGGCTTCGACCTCAACAACGCTCTGGGCTTTTCATCAAGCGCTACGGTAGGCCCAAACTCAGTTAACACTACCTCGCGTCCGGGCCCGCTTTTTACCGGCTTGGGCCAGAACATTCGCAACTTCCCATTCCTGGCTGTGCCGGCCCCCATCAAGTTCCCACTCTCGGTGCCGGCCGACGACTCACTGCGTATCGAGCAGACCATCGACGATGCGCTACAAACGCCGCAACAGTACACCTGGAATCTAAGCTACGGTCGCGAGCTGCCGAAAGGATTGTCGGTGGAGGCCAGCTATATCGGCCGCCTGGGCCGCAAGCTGTTGGTTGAGCGAGACACAATGCAGTTCAATAACCTTCGCGACCCGAAGTCAGGTCAAACCTGGTATCAGGCCGCAGGCGTGTTGGCTGATTGGCGTTTCCGCGACTTGCCCTTCTCGCAAATCTCGCCAATTCCATTCTTTGAAAACCTGTTTCCTGGGTTTGGCGATTACTTCTTCGGCGATCCCACACTGTCGACTACGCAAGCGCTCTACCTAATCCACGCCAGCGAAGCACGGGGCGGGTTTGACTATCCGGACTTCACTGGCATCCAAACATTTCTCAATGACGCCTCGCCCATTATCGGGCCGGGTGCGTTTTTCCATCCGCAGTACGGTACGCTGTCAACCCTTTCGTCTATCGGCTCTGCGGATTACCACGGCGCCACATTCACCCTGCGACAGCGTTTTAGGAGTGACATCCTCCTGGACGTCAACTACACCTTCGCCAAGTCGATGGACAATGGCTCGCCACTCGAGGCGGACGCTCAGCTGGGTGGTAATCTGACGCGCAACTCATTTGACCTTGATCTGTCGCGTTCAGTTTCCGATTTTGATGTGCGTCACAACTTCAATGCCAATTGGCTGATCGGCCTGCCGCTTGGCCGCAACAAGAGATTCGCCAATAGCATGCCGAAGGTTCTGGACGGGATACTCGGCGGCTGGCAGCTGACTGGAATTTTCCGCTGGCATAGTGGATTGCCGGTTGGCAGTCCGTTTGACGTTGGATTCTGGAATACAAACTGGCAGATTACGAACTACGGAGTTCGCACTGGAGCTGTGGCTTCCTGCCAATCGGACGTTGATGGAAGCCCTAACCTCTTCTGCAGTCCTAAGACGGCTTACCGGACGTTCCGAAATTCGCGAGCCGGTGAAGTGGGTGACCGTAATACGTTCCGCATTCCCAGCTACATCGTGCTCGACTCTGGCCTGACCAAGACTTTCAACATGTGGTACAAGGAAGGTCACCAGCTCGAATTTCGCTGGGAGGTTTTCAACGTTACCAACACTCAGCGGTTTGGAACCATTTCCGGTTTCAGCCTCAATCAAAATCCGCAGGTCGGAGACCCGGATCCTGACTTTGGCCGGTACACCGGTTCGCAGACGCCGGTCGGCGAATCGCGTCCTGGACGCGTGATGCAGTTTGCTTTGCGTTACGTCTTCTAGTTCGAATCGTGGGGGCCTTCCCACAGCGGGCTGGAGAGCGATTCTTCAGCCCGCATTTTTATTTGGATCCCCGACACACTTCCGTTTGGAGTGCGGCGGCTTGGCCGCTTTGGTAAGAGGCGGCTTGACGCCGGTGTTTCAGAAGCTTCCAACCAACCACGGTGGCGCCAAGTCGCGACCGACCAAAGCGGCGTCAAGCCGCCGCCCTCCAAAGTCCTACTTATTTCGGTGTCGCCAGATTGAATAGGTTGT
>DATKIS010000035.1:0-5166 GCA_035543975.1 Pyrinomonadaceae bacterium | reverse complement strand
GCGTATCCCCCTGGACACCATCTGATTGTAGTCTCTCCAAAAGTCGTCAGTGTTCAGAAAAAGAAAAACTCGTCCGCCAGATTGATGGCCAATAAAAGGTTCCTGTTCTGGGGTCGAAGCTCTGGCCAGTAACAAGGTGGTTTCAGTTGAGCCTGGAGGAGCGACCACCACCCAACGCTTATTCTGCTCCGGCTGATAGGTATCTTCGATCAAGGTGAAATTCAACTTCATCGTAAAAAACTCGATTGCTTCGTCGTAGTCTCTAACGACCAGTGCAATATGAGCAATTGATTGTTTCATCTGATCAATTTGAGCGATGAGGTTCCGCCTTAGGCCACCTGCCGCGGGGGCCGCTCGGTCTTTATCTCAAAATCTAAACAACAAGCCTACTAAACGGAGTTGCGAGAGGAAGGGCGGGGCCAAGCGACTCCTTCCTGCCTTTGATGGCACTGGACTGAGCTGGCTCGGCCAAACCGGTGGCCACCGAAACTGTTGTGACCCTCGCTGCGCATCACCCGGAGGGACAATGACATGGAACACGCGCACGTACTGGTGGCTGAATTTGACGCGATGTCGCGTTTCCTTCTCAATCGGGACAGGTGACTGTGCGAAAGTAGGTGCGAAGAAAAGCAGCGAAAGGAACAGACCGATCAAATAGTTCATCTCGATACCAAAAAAAGCGCAGCCAGTTTTGGAAAGCGAGTGCGGTCCAGTCTTGAATTGACGCGGCGGCGAACTCTTTTCCCCTTGCGCTTTGCCATTGGCCCTTAGCTCATCCGCTCCCACCGCTCGGGTCCAACGATCTGTGATGCTGCCGGTAACTTGCAAGCGTTTGAGATAATCCTTACTTCTGCGGAGCGGTTGATGATACCTGCTTTTCAATAAGCTGGTCTGCCTGGCGATGCAATAGCTTCCAGGCACCATCCTCTTTCCGAAAAATTTGGGTGGCTCGCAAAGCTCGCCGAGTTGGGTTCTGCTGATCGCCTACACGCGTTCCTTCTTGCCGCTCGATCGCCACGGTGAAACCAAGGTCTCCGCTTACTCCGATGTTGAGGTATTCGATCTTCACCGTGGCCCCGCCGCCTTTGTACTGTGACGACGCCCAATCATAACGCGCACCCACCGCGTCCCAGCCCTTTTCACCATAACCACCAAACCCACCCAGGATCGTGACGTCCTCGCGATGTGAGGAATTCTGTTTCCACAGGGTGGGATCACCATTGATGAACCGAGACTGCGCCTTTTCCCACTCGGCCAGAAATGCGCGGAAACTTGAGTCGCCATTAATGTCCCGTCGAACCTGTGCTTGGGTATAACCGGACTGTAAACAAACCAGAAGCACGAGCAAAAGCATTTTCTTCATTACAGTTCTCCTCTATACCGCATTCCACCAGATAGCGGTGGAGCCGAAGGTCTAAGTTTGAGGGGGCGGAGCGAATTCATTCTAGCTGCGAACAATCAGCTGACAGCTATTCTTCCGCCCACGGAAGTCGTGTTCATAGACGCCCTGACGCCCGACAGCACCCGATCCGCCTTCCTGACGAGCCCTGGCGACTCAAGCGTAGTAGCTGCGATCTTGACGACCCAGAACAGCAAGGTGACCTCCAGACCTTGCTCACCGCTCGGTCTGTTTCCGGGTTCATACTTCCTCGTTTGGTTACGACATCCGATGGTTAACGCTGGGCATCCGCGGCGCCCACGAACCGCCCCCTAGAGACTGGTCTTGCATGGGAGACACGCTGATTGCGCGTCCGCTGCAGGCCTTTGTTAGATGCGTGTTGCTTCAAGAAGCTCTCAATCGCCAGTGCCAACGCTTTCGGCTGATCACTCTGTATCCAGTGCCCCGACTTTTTGATGAAAACCACTCTCCCGTTCCGCAGCTTTCGTTTCGCTACCATCGAGACATGTTGCTTCGCTTCCGCGAGGCCACTGGCAAACTCTTTCGCCACCGGCATCGCTGGCAAGGCCATCAAGAGAAGCACCGGCGCATTTACGCGTGAGTATAACGACTCGGCATCATAAGCTCGCATTCCGCTCTCCAGTGCGGATTGCCGCCTGCACTCTTCAGGCGTCCTGTCACATTGAGCCTGGGGTTGCGGGCCTGCTGTTTCGGAGGGCTTAGGCCAGAAACCGCCATCAACCAACACTAACGTGCGAATCCTCTCAGGCACAGATGCGGCTACAGTCATTCCGACACCGGCTCCAGCAGAATGGCCAACGAGATCGACGCGATCAAGATTTAGATTCACGATCAATGCTTCGACGTCACGCGCTAAAGTTCCATGATCGTATCCATCCTCTGGCTTGTCCGTCAGTCCGGCACCTCTGCGGTCAGGCGCAATCACTCGATAGCCGCGCGTGAGCAGAGGAGCAACAGATGACCAGACTTCCGCCGAGTCGTACAGGCCGTGCAGCAGAAAAACTGTAGCATTGCTCTTTCCCCATTCAAGGTAATGAATGCGAATGCCGTTCGCCGTTACATACCGGCTCTGTGGCCTTACTTTAGAACGAACTATTGTCCTTTTAGATTTTTGCTTCGTTTGAGCAGGATTACTAGCGACGCTCACATTTGCGAAAAGATACCCGTGGATTGCAAGAGCGATAATCAGCAAAGATGTAAATGAACGGTTCATATCTCAAAACATTAGCTGTCTAAGTGTTGCATCTAACGCTGGAGTTGAGATGCGCTCCCGCGAACTCAATCAACAGAATCCAGGAATATTGATGCGAAGCAATTCGCGGACGTTATCTTCAATGACTTGATCGGCGGCGCGATGAGGGTAACAACGCCAGTCAATTTTTGCCGCCGCGTGAGCCGTATTCGTTGATTTGCCGTGTGCCGAGTTCAGAAATAGAGATCCATTCTCCTTTAAGCGTCGTTGTGCGGTCTTTCGTCACAATCCAGTCGTAACCGCTTTTCGCCTTGAGCAACACGATTCCATCGCCGCCCTTCGATTTCATTTCTTTCTTGCTTGCTTCGCGCCATCTGCCGCTTGTAGCTTGAGCCATTACCGACTTCCAGACGTAAGTGCCGTTTGCGTTGAGAGTCAGCGCTCCGACACTGGCAACGCCGATTTCACCCTGCCGGTAAACGCGATTATTTTTGACATAGTCAACCGCCGCGCCGATTTTGCCCAAATTCCACGCGCCCATTAACCAGCTTTGTTTGGTTGGCTCGCCGTAGTTGTCACGCAGCGGGAAAATCACCTCGCTCGTCATACCGTATTTGCCGAGTTTGTTATTAAAATCGATCAGAGCTGTCGAGTAACGAAAGTCTAAACCGCGCACCTTAATCATTTCGGCTAGTTCTTTCTTGAGTTCCTCGCGGCGCGGATTGGCAAATGGTTTATCGCCGAATTCTGTTTGCAAAAAGCTGAGAACTTCGGCTTGAGTCATTAGACCGGCGCCGAAATTCTTAATTTTTTCCGGCGTGATTCCGATGTCGGCTCCGGCAGCATTTACCGGGTTGTCATTTTGATTAGTATCAACTGGCACTCTATTAGGGTTTGCTGAAAGCGGGCGAATGTCTGCCCAGCTTGCTGTCCTTTGAAAACCATCCCTGTGAAATTCGTTCGGCATCTGCCGAATAATCGGTTGCGAACCGTCGGGGGTCACTTTGTCAAAGATGGCGGCTTCCCATATTTCGGGATACCCGGAACTTTTGTACTCGATTTTCTCGCCCGGTTTGTAGTCTTTCTTTTGTGCAGATGCTTGAGTATCAACGATTAAAAGCAGGGCGATTGTCATCAAGACAAGTGAGCCGGTTCGCTGCCAATTTGCTTGGGTTGTCATCTAAACTCCTGGATTAGCAATGGGGCTGACGTAGGCTAGATACTTCAGATGGGCTGATGAATTTCAGAGAATCTGCGAAGGGAGTGAGCTAGGCTCGATTCGTGAGCACAATACGCTTAAGCAGTATTACTGTACAGTCTGTTCACCTAACGAAGCCACCGAACGCCCGGCATCACCCGCCGTGGATCCAACCCCGAAGCCACGCAAGTCCGCGATGATTAGAGCCGCAAACTAGCGGTCGGGTGCATGCGTTGTTTTAGGCAACCTCACCAGAGGCCACCAGCAGCGCAGGACAATAGATCGCTCCCTTACCATGAGAGATTCGCTGCGCCACCCTCATTACAGCTTTAATATATAGCCGGCAAGATAAATTCCGGCCATGAGCATGGCTACGCACGCCCCGAACGTGAGTGTCATCAGCCGGGCCAAGCGAGTGGCCTGTACTCTACGAGACCCCGCCAGATAGCCTGCATAGATGCCGAGCTTCTCGCTCGCAACCATGACCAACACGCCGATGATGAAATTGTAGACGACGAAGTACAGACCCAAATCAACTATTTTCACTGGATATTTCTCCCGGGAAGAATTAGGAATAGCACCACATAAGAACGCGCGGCGCGATTAACAGGTAGCAGGGACGATCGAGTGAGGAACCAATCCGACTCAAGCAGGATAGCTTAATCCAAAGTAAAAGCGAAGACATTCGGGATCGGCGCTTCGGGAACAGCTCGTCCTGGTGCCGCGCTGAAACGCGCGTTCGGCATGATCCCGGATCCAACGATTTGCTGGCCGTCGCAGGAATCCTACCGCGCCATAGTTTTGTCGAGCGCCTCGGCGAAGGCGATGTGGTTCCCATCCGGATCCTCAATCATCAATGTTTTCACCTGCGCGCCCGAGCTTCTTTCCGATGCGTCAACGCCCAGTTCCTCAACGTGAGCCACCATTTCTTCGATGCTGCTTACGGCGAGCGTGCAGGAGCCGGATCCAGCCCGCTCAGGTAATTGATAGACCTGTAACCAACCGCCGCGAGAAAACTTCCATTCCGCGACCTCCGGCATGGGAGTCGAATCCGCGCTTCTCCCAAGCAGTGCTTCATACCAGGTGACGGCCGTGGCCAGGTCCCTTACGGCAAGGCTGGCGATTGCGTTATCGATCGACATGTTTGACTACCTCCTAGTCTAAGACACCCAACGCCTTACCCGCGCCCCCAGTCAACTTTCATGAGCGGCTCCGTGAAGGGGCCCTCGGGTGCGTGGCGCTGTTCATAAAATCTTAATATATCAAAACACCAGCCATGAATGGCCGCAATGACGAAAAGCCATCCGAGGCGACGGTAGAACAAGCGGGCGCCGTCAATGTGAGTGTGGCGGAGCT
>DATKIS010000034.1:0-2118 GCA_035543975.1 Pyrinomonadaceae bacterium | reverse complement strand
CGAAGAGTGGGCACACGGCAGCAGGGGGTCATCTGCCACGAGGATCCACACGCCAAGCGGCCGCTGCGCGCACTCGCGTTTACGCGCGCCCGCCAGCGCCTTCCCGGGTTACGGCTGCCCAAACCGCGCGCGATACTCGGGCGATGAGATGAATGCCAGCACCATTTCCGCCGCCACGAAATCACCACCAAACTGGTTTAGTTTGCCCAACCAGAATGCGTAGCCAGCCTCATCCGGGTCACGCTTCATGTAGCCAAAGTATTCCAGCTGCACAAATGCCTGGGTGAATTGCGCATTGTAGAATGCCTGGCCGTAGGTGGTGGTGAACTGCTGGTTCCCTTCTCCCACCACCAGGACTCCGTCCACTACTTTCTGCAGCACCGTGGCGCGCGTCTCCGTTCCACCGTTGAGTCCGTTGACCAGAGCAGTGCGATCGGATGCACTCGCATTCACGCCGGTATTCAAAAACAACCGGTCGACGTACAGCTGGTTATTCAGGGAGTCGTAGATCGCCTTGAACTCAGCACAACGATACCTCGCCGGATCGGTGCAGTTTACAAACTGCGCCGCCAACGCGGCCTTGTTCTGATTGATTTGGGCTGCGGAGAGTGCCCCGTTAACCACGATTCCGTTCCCCACAAACTGAGCATCAGGGAGAAACTCCGAAAGCTTCGGTTGCCGGCTCAACGCTCCCGTATACAGCCGCAGCACGTAATAGCCGGTGTACTGGAATTCCGGCGACAGGAAGAACGCGCCGCTCGTCGTCTCGCGCTGCCGCAGCGTGCACTGCTCCACCGTCTGACCCGCCGGCCGCCGCGCCGGGTCGTTACACTTGGTGATGTTGTCAGTCCAGAAGTCTTCCCCGGCCGGGTCTGCTTCACGATTCAAGAAGTCGCGATACTGCTGTTTCACAAACTGCCGCGCATCATCAATCGTATTCGCCGGAAATGGCGGCGCTGCCACTGTGAAGGCCTGCGTCTTCACCGTGGTGCCAGTGTTCTTCCAGGTAAAGTTGTAACTACCCGGAGCGAGCGTCCCCAGGTCGTAGATTCCCGCAGTAGAAGTCACCGCCTGAACTGACGGACCGTTGTACTTCTCCACCGTCGCATTGGCGGTGAAGTCGTTGCCCGACTGAACTGCCTGGCCGAAATCCGTCACCCGATAACCCGCATTTGGGTAAAGCAGTTTCAGGTAAGCATAGGTCCTGCCCCCCGTCGTCCAGGTCTTGATCTCAGCCTCGTTCGTGGCGAGTACTACCCCCTGCCAGGTTGGCGGACCCGTCTCGTTGTCAGTAATGGTTAGCAGAGCAACACTCTGCTCCTCTAGTACAACGCCATTCGGATTCTGGAGAAAGAGCGTGAGCTGCCGGTCGAGATCAACAATCTGGTTGTTGATGATTGGCACCTGAAACGTCTTGCTGGTTTCTCCAGGCGCGAATGAAAGTGTGCCCGACGTGGCCATGTAATCGAGTGACTGTCTGGCCGTTTCGTCACTGGTGGTGTAACCAACGGTCGCGAGCAACGAGGTGAAGCCGGTGCGAGTGACAGTGACGGTGGCGCTGCCTGCTCCTTCACTGACGTTGTAGTTGGCGGCGCTGAACTTCACGCCGCTTGGTTCGCGATCCAGTCCGGCAATCTCCGCCGCCGAAAGCGCCCGCGCGTAGAGACGCAGTCGCGCTACCATTCCGGCTGAGGCCTCGCCGGTGCCGCCTCCGGAGGTATTGTCCTGGAAGAAGCGCAACGTGTTGTTAGTGTCAGTAACAGCCAAACTGCCGCCATCGTTAAATTGAAACTGCTGTGCTCCGTTCACGTAACCGGTCACCAATCCGGCTGCATCGCGGGTGATTGCTACCTGGATATATGTGTTTGCGGACATCGGACCACCGGAACCTGAGGCAACGGCCGCGAATCTCAGGTTGTTATCCGCTTCGGCATACAGTCCGTTATCGCTGCTGCCGTTCTTGAAGTCCAGGATGCGCCGCCGCTTATTAGCCTCATCAAACTTCAGCAGCGTGACAATGGTGTACACGTCGTTAAGAATCACCCCTGTCGTGGGTGAAAGCGCCAGACCATTGTTCGTTGGAAATCTCAGTACCGTCGTGGAAACGCCATCAACCGT
>DATKIS010000033.1:0-4932 GCA_035543975.1 Pyrinomonadaceae bacterium | reverse complement strand
GTACTGTCATCAAGGTCGGCGATGGTATCGCCGAGATTCATGGTCTGGAAAAAGTGATGGCCGGCGAGTTGTTGGAATTTCCTCACGAAGTGCGCGGACTCGCCTTGAACCTTGAAGAGGACAAGGTCGGAGCGGTGCTCTTCGGTGAGTATCAAGCGATCAAAGAGGGGGACATCGTGAAGCGCACTGGTCGCATCATGCAGGTTCCAGTCGGCGATGCGATGGTTGGCCGCGTAGTAGACGCGTTGGGAAATCCGATCGATGACCGTGGGCCCATCATTACCGAAACCTACTTTCCTATTGAGCGTATCGCCCCCGGCGTCGTCGATCGACAGCCGGTGAAGGAACCGCTCCAGACAGGTCTCAAAGCCATCGATGCCATGGTGCCAATCGGACGTGGCCAGCGCGAATTGATTATTGGTGACAGGCAGACCGGAAAAACCGCGGTCGCAGTCGACACCATCATCAATCAGAAAGGCAAAGACGTAATTTGTATTTACGTCGCCATCGGCCAAAAGGCTTCCACCGTAGCGCAGGTAGTGAAAACGCTGACCGACTTTGGCGCTCTCGAATACACGATCGTAGTTAAGGCCACCGCCTCCGACCCAGCGGCGATGCAATTTCTGGCTCCGTATTCCGGGGCGGCTATGGGCGAATACTTCCGCGACAACGGTCGGCATGCTCTAACGATCTACGATGACCTTTCGAAGCAGGCTGCGGCCTATCGCGAAATATCGCTGCTGCTTCGACGTCCGCCCGGTCGCGAGGCTTATCCCGGCGACGTGTTTTATCTTCACTCGCGTTTGCTGGAGCGGGCCGCAAAATTGTCCGACCTGAAGGGCGGCGGTTCGTTGACGAGTCTTCCTATTATTGAGACGCAGGCGGGAGACATCTCGGCATACATTCCTACCAACGTGATCTCGATTACGGATGGACAAATCTTTCTCGAGGCCGATCTGTTCAACAGTGGTATTCGTCCTGCCATCAACGTAGGTAACAGCGTATCCCGCGTCGGTGGTTCGGCTCAGATTAAGGCGATGAAGCAAGTCGCGGGAACCCTGCGCATCGATCTGGCCCAGTTTAGGGAACTACAGGCCTTCGCCCAGTTTGGCTCGGATTTGGATAAAGCGACTCAGGATCAGTTGGCCCGCGGCCAGCGCCTGGTTGAAATTTTGAAGCAGCCTCAGTACCAGCCGATGAACGTGGAAAACCAAATCCTCGTGATCTGGGCCGTCAGTAACGGCTATGCGGATGCGGTGCCGGTCGAAGATGTTCGCCGGTTTGAAGCTGAGCTCCTCAAGTTTGTGGAAAATTCTCATCCGGGTCTCTTGCAGAGCATCCGCGAAAAGAAGAGTTTGACCGACGACATAACGAAGGATCTGAAGCAGGCCTTGAGCGACTTCACGGATATTTGGCGTGAGCGAACCAGCGCCGCCCTGGCCGAATCAGCAACCGGCGCGAAAGCTGCGCAACCAGCAGTCGCCGGAGCGTAAACCGAGCAGATGCCAAATCTTCTAGACATTCGCCGGCGAATTAAGTCGGTAAAGAATACGCAGCAGATCACCAAGGCCATGAAAATGGTTTCGGCTGCAAAGCTCAAACGCGCTCAGGACCGTGTTGTAACTGCGCGCCCGTTCGCTAACAAGATGATGGAAGTCCTGGGCGGACTGGCGGATCGGACCGATGAAGATTTTCATCATCCGTTACTGGATGCGCGTGGCGATGAGCGCTATCTGCTGGTACTGGTCACCGCCGACAAAGGTCTCTGCGGGGCTTTCAATACCAACCTAATCAAAGCCGCCCAGGCTTTTATCGTCGCTAATCCTGACAAGCAAATTGAGATTCTGGCGGTCGGCCGTAAAGGGAGAGACTTCTTTCGCCGGCGCGGCTCCATGTTGGTGGGTGAATACGTCGGACTGACTGGTAAAGGACGCGTGGATTTCTCGGAAGCGCTAGAGGTGGCTGGCGATGTCATCAAGCGATTTACGGATGACTCAGGCATCGACAAAGCCTTCATTATCTACAACGAGTTTAAGTCCGTGTTGCAGCAGCGCGTGATAACTGAACAGCTGCTTCCTGTGGCGCGTGGAGCCTCCAGCGAAGCGCCGGAGGTGGCGGCGTCAGCACAAGCAGTCAACCGCGTCGACTACATTTACGAACAACCGCCCCAGGAGATCTTCTCGCGCCTGCTTCCTCGTCTGGTGGAGACACAGATCTTTCGAGCTTTGCTGGAGTCGATTGCTTCCGAACAGGGCGCGCGGATGACGGCCATGGATTCCGCTTCCAAGAACGCCCGGGAACTGATCGATTCGCTAACCCTCAACATGAACCGAGTCCGGCAGGCGGCCATCACCAATGAAATTATTGAAGTGGTGTCAGGCGCGGCCGCGCAATAAATCAGCTAAGAAATAGACGTCAACAGTTTTGAGGGAAGCTGCATGGTGCGGCTTCCCTTTGTTCTTCTTGAGACCAATGGCTAAAGCGCCGTCAGAACAAAACGTCATTCAATTAAGCCCAGCAGCACCTCCTCGGGTCTGGCATTACGCCTTACTAATTCTGTGGATGATCTTCATCTCGTTTGCCTCGACGGCTGAGTTCTCATCGGTAAACACCTCTCGGTTTATCGGTCCCTTCCTGCTCTGGTTGTTTCCGGGTCTCAGCGACTCCCAGATGGGGGCGATACACTTTTTGATGCGTAAGGCGGGCCATTTTTCCGAATACGCTGTCCTGGCATTTCTCGCCAGACGAGCTTTCGCCACTTCCACTAGCAAATTCATCCGCCACCGTTGGTTCGAGTTGGGGTTGTTGCTGGTTACTTGTTACGCCTTGCTTGACGAATTCCATCAGAGTTTCGTGCCTACCCGAACGGCGTCCATTTATGACTGCGCAATCGACGTGATGGGTGGGTTGACTGTGTTGCTAATCTTTAAGCTTTCTGCCCTACATTTCACAGACCGGAAGGTGCGCCCCTTAAACAGAAATTAGGCTGATGCTGTAATTTCAAAGCCCTACGCGGTTGACGACCGGCTAGACTTGTCCAGTGCCAAGCGTATAATTCGGGCAAACGGAGGTTACTATTTATGTTTGAACCTGACCTGAGAGATTTCGAGTCATACGTGTCTACGCACATCTTCCCCGGTGCTAGTAAAGCTGCGGGCGTTCCTCTCCTCTTGCTTCAGTGTATGGATTCTCGCTACCCGCATCGGATCCTGCAAACGATGGACTCACTGGGATTGCGCGGCAAATACGATCAACTGATTCTGGCCGGGGCAAGTTTAGGAGTCGTGCTCCCCAAAAAACCAGATTGGCAGAGTTGCTTTTTGGACCATCTCGACTTTGCGATCACGGAGCATCACGTGTCGGAGGTGCTCATCCTCGATCATCGAGACTGCGGTGCTTACAAGGCCTTCCTGGGTATCACCCCAGACGATCCAAAAGTCGAGAAACAGGCCCATGTTGAGAAATGTAAGGAGGCTATCGCTGTAATAGTCAAAAGGTTTCCGCAGTTACGTAAGGTTCACAGCTTGCTGCTGCCAATCGAAAATGTTGAGCCACTAGTCGCCTGGCCCGAATAAAATCTAAGGAGCCATGGAATCCTCCCTATGGAATCCCCGCCATCGGTTAGCAGCGGCGTGCTTTCCTTCCATGCTTCCTTTATCCAACGTTTTTTTCAGGTTACGATGTGACGCGTGAACTTACCAAACCAGCGCCTCGTATTAAGTCAGTGGCGATTTGAATGTCAGCAGACAGGAGCAAACTATGGGAATTCTTGATGCCATCCGTTCACAGTTTATTGAAGTCATTGAATGGCTCGATGATTCGGGCAACACCATCCTTTATCGTTTTCCGGTCCAGGGCCAGGAGATTAAGAACGGTGCCAGGCTGACCGTCAGGGAGTCGCAGGCAGCGGTATTTGTTTTCCAGGGACAGATCGCGGATGTGTTTGGGCCAGGCCTCTACACAATCGATGGCGGCAACACTCCGATCCTCAGCAAACTGGGCGCCTGGATGCACGGCTTCAATTCGCCCTTCAAAGCCGAAGTGTATTTCGTCAACACCAAGCAGTTTACGGATCTGAAGTGGGGAACTTCTAATCCGGTGATGATGCGGGATTCGGATTTTGGCATGGTTCGTCTGCGCGCCTTCGGCATTTACTCGATTCGCGTCAGCGATCCAAGCGCGTTCATTAAAGAGATTGCCGGGACCAACGCACACTTCGTAACCGAGGACATTGAGGGTCAACTTAAACGAACCCTGGTCAGCGGCTTTAGCGATGCTTTGGCGGAATCGAAGATCGCTGCGCTTGACCTGGCGTCAAACTACGACGAGCTCGGCAAGTTTACCCGTCTCAAGCTCGCTGAAGACTTCAAGATCTTTGGCTTGGATCTGACGAAGCTGGTCATCGAAAACATTTCGCTGCCGGCAGAAGTTGAAGCGGCAATGGACAAGCGCACCTCGATGGGTGTTATTGGCGACGTCGGACGCTACGCTCAATTTCAAGCTGCAGACGCGATGCGCGATGCAGCTCAAAATACCGGTGGCGGTGGAGCGGCCACTGGGGCAGGGCTGGGAGCGGGCTTTGCGATTGGCAACGCCATGGCGGGCGCAATGTCTAATGCGATGAATCAATCGAAAACGGAAGCGGGCGCTGGCAGCGAAAGCGCCCCTAAGCTGAAGTGTGCCAAGTGTGGCGCCGCGAACCTGGTAAACTCTAAGTTCTGCAACGAGTGTGGCGCCAAAATGGAAGTTGCGGGACAGACGGTTCCTTGTGCTAAATGCGGGGCACAGGTTTCAGGCGGCTCAAAATTCTGCAACGAGTGTGGAACCAAAGTAGAGTAAAGGGCCCTGGAAAGCGGCTCGAAACGTCAGCATCGCACCTAAGGCACAAAGTCACCAAGCCAACCGAGGTTTTGACTTTGTGCCTTTAGTCTT
>DATKIS010000032.1:0-2704 GCA_035543975.1 Pyrinomonadaceae bacterium | reverse complement strand
AGTTGGTTTGAACAGCTTCCTAACTCAAAATCCATCGAGTTTCTCCTTTCTGAGAGGATTGTGGTGAACGGCTGTACAGGAAGTCTGTTACAGAGAAGGGATTCTCCTGAACAAGAGGTGCTCGTCCCGGATCGAGGATGTACCAACATGGAGTATTTCTATAGGTTTAAGAAAGGCGCATGGATCAGCCTAGGAAAAATGGAAGACATTAAATAGCTATCCATCCAGATACATCTTGGCAGCCATCTTCGTTAGCTTCCAAACCCGTGACCACTCAATCCGACCACTGCCGTTTTCTCTGCCCGTTATCTTGTCGAAGATCAGGTCTCTAAACACCCGGCCTTCGCGCTTCAGCATAAATTCTTTGGCGTAGGGCTTGGCTGTGTCGAAGAAGCTGAATCCCGGGTCGGTGACGATGCCGATGCCTTCAAGCGTCATCAGCGCCCGCATGATGTAGGTAAACTGCGCGGGCAGACGGAAAGGATACTCGTAGACCACTTCGGCGAGGTCGTAGGTCAGTTCCTTAAACTTGATCTCGCCCAGCTTCAAATTAAGGTAGACCGTGAACAGCTTTTCAACCACCGGCCGCACCGTTTCCGGATCAACGCCGGGCTTAAGGAAGTTAAGGTTGATAATGTCCTGGCCCAGACCGTGCACGTCGCGCGCTACCACATGAAAGAACGCGTCAATCATCTGCGACTGGAGTCGGAGAGTAATGCGCCCCACCATGCCAAAGTCGAAGAATGCCAGGTGACCGGAATCCATTACCAGCAGATTTCCCGGATGGGGGTCGGCGTGGAAAAAGCCATCTTCCAGCAGTTGCTTTAAGTAGGTGCGCACCAACAGTCGATTGACTTTGACCGCCGAGATGCGGCGCGCCCGCAAACCTTCAATGTCAGTCACCTTTGTGCCGCGAATGAACTCAAGCGTGAGGACCCTTTGGCTGGTGTGCGACCAATGGATTTTCGGGACGCGAATCGCTCGCCACGTACGGAAGTTATAGCGGAAGCGATCGGCATTCCGGCCTTCCTTCACGTAGTCCATCTCTTCAAAAACCGTCGCGTGAAACTCGTGCAGCATGCCTTCCCAGTCAGCATTTTCGTTAGCCTTCGGGAAGAACCGGTTTGTCAGTTTCACGATGCGGTAGAGAATCGCGATGTCGAAGCTGATGATCTTTTCCAGATCAGGGCGTTGCACTTTGACCGCTACTTCCTCACCGGATGCCAGGCGAGCCCGGTAAACCTGGCCCAATGAAGCGGAAGCCACCGGAGTGCTGTCGATCTCCGCGTAGCATTCCTGCAAGCTCCGGCCGAGCTCGGCTTCAATTCGCGCAAAGGCCTCGACCGTCGGGAATTCGGGAACGTTGTCTTGTAGCGTGGCTAGTTCTTTTACATAGGCCAGCGGCAGGAGATCGGCGCGGGTGCCGAGTGCCTGACCAATCTTGATGAAGGTAGGCCCAAGTGAGACCAGGCTTTGCCGCAACCAAACGGACTGTTTCTCGAGTCGGGCTGCCTTCTGGTCGGACCCTTCCCGGCCTCGAAAAACGATTAGCCGCAGGAGACGGATTGCCTTGTCCAAACTGACACTAACAAAGTTGCGATAGCGGTGCTTGAAACGCGCCCGGACACCTTGCGGCTTCTCTTCATTGCGCCGGGCCGTCATCCGCTGGTTAAAGCTGGCCCGGACGTCATAGGTGTCAAGGAACAGGTACAGCGTAAACAACCCCAACACCCGGATGACTCGGGCGAGGCGCAACCAGCCGCGAAGGCCACGACCCTTAAGGATTTCGGCAACCAGTTCGTCGGTCAAGGGCGCGGGTGCAGGGCTGCTCTTAACCGACGCCGGTTTGGCGGGCAGAGTGGCAACTTTGCCATTACCGTTCCGCGCCGGCAATGCCGGTATTAATGCTTGTTTAGAATCCATGTTCAGTAACTAAAAATGTCCGATAAGCTTGATGAGCTTGTCGACCGGCTCCGTAGGTTTGCGCAATCCCTATAAGCTCGAGCATTGCTGGGAAGGCGACAAACTAAAGTGTGGCGGACATTATCAAACCAGAGAGAGAGTGTGCCGCGAACCGTCCCGCTCAAAATAACCTTCGGCGCGCTGGACGTCCCTTTCTATCTGCGCCTTCAATTCATCCACCGAACCGAACTTTCGCTCATCGCGCAAACGGTGGAGAAAACGAACGCGCACCACGTCGCCATACAGATCTCCGCTCCAATTCATTACGAAAGTCTCCACTGAAGGTTCCGTGTCGCCCCCAAAGGTGGGTCGCATCCCGACATTAGTCACGCTTCGCCGCCATTGGCCTTCTATCAGCGCCCCCGTCACGTAGACACCGTTACGAGGTATGACGCGGTTTTTGGGGTGCAGGTTTGCTGTGGGAAAGCCCAACGTCGCACCTCGCCTGGCGCCGTGATCGACGCGCCCTTCGACTCCATATGGCCGGGCCAGTAGGCGGCGAGCCAGATTCACCTTGCCCTCGGCGAGCAGAGTACGAATCCGGCTGGAACTAACTCGTTGATTACGAAACCGAACTTCCGGGACCTCATCGGCGAAAAACCCAAGTTCCTGGCTCACCCGTCTTAGTAGATCGATGTTGCCTTCCCGATCATGGCCAAAGGCAAACCCCCGACCCAGGTAAACCTCTTTGGCGTGCAAACGCTCTTTGACGACGTCGCGCAAAAACTCTTCTGCACGAGTT
>DATKIS010000031.1:0-4294 GCA_035543975.1 Pyrinomonadaceae bacterium | reverse complement strand
AGATCAAACCCGCCGAAGCCTTTGACGATCGCGTCGGCGATTACGCTGTCGGCGTGCGTGCCGATCATGATGTTGCTGTAAGTGGGATTGGGCCACTTCGGCATCCAGCCACCCTCGTCATACATCTGCAGCAGGGAAGTGATCATGTCGGGCACTCGTTCCGGCTCAATCAATATCAGCAGCGGGTGTTCGGCCCTGAAGGTGTCCCAGAGCGAATAGTCGTTGTATGAAATGCCCTGGTGAACTTTGTCGTCAAAAGCACTGTAGTAACGTCCATACTCCGAGAAGATTCTCGGAAACAACAACGCGTGATACATCGCGGTGTAGAAGTTGACCCGGTCGTCCTTCGAGCCGCCCTGAATCCTGATCTTGCCGAGCGCTTGATTCCAGATCCGGCGACCGTCGGCCTTCACTCGCTCGAAATTCCAATCGGGAATCTCTCGCCTCAGGTTGTCTCTGGCCTGGTCCAGGCTGATGAAAGACGTGCCAATTTTGACCTTAACTTCTTCGCCTGGCTTGGTGGCAAAGTTTGCATAGCCACCCATAAAGTGACCAGTTTCCTTGGTGCCGCCGGCAGTGAGCTGGTCATCTTTCCAGGTACCCGAGGATGCGAACGGTTTGCTGAACTGAAGTACAAAGTAGCCTTTGAAGTTTGGCAGCGGCGGTCCCAACTCTTCAGACATCCGGTCCGGGTTATAGCCGCTGATTTCCTGCTTGTTCGTATCGATCTGGATAAAACCTTCAAAGTTTTTGGAACGGCTGGCGGTAACGACGATGTGGGAAGACTGCGACGCCGGGAAGGTAAATCTCAAAAAGCCGGCGCGAGTGGTGGCCGCGATCTCGGCTTTGATTGGTTTGCCGCCATCATCCATTTTCACCGAGTAATAGTTAGGCGCCGAGATTTCATCCTGATGACTGAAGGGCAGTTTGCGCGAAATCTGTAATTCGCCAACTGATGGCATCAGGCTGACGTAGCCATAGTCGCCCATCCAGATGGCCGGCTGATGCGTGCCCAGAAATCCCTGAATCGTTTTGTCGGCATAATTGTAGGAGTAGACGCTGATTTTGTTTTCTCGCGTCATGGCCGTCCAATGAGTCATGCCAAAGGGAGTAGCGACACCCGGAATCATCCCGCCGTAGTCGTAGACGCTTGGGCCCGTGGTGCCGATCATCGGATTGACATCGTCAATCGGCTGCTGGGCCAGTGCGGTCGAAGTCCCGATTAGGTTCACGACGAAACAGAGCCCGGTGAGCGTGGCAAAAAAAGACGTCAGCTTGGACTTACGTGCAATGGACATGGCTATACCCACCTGGTCGGTAAATAGGAGTCGTAATGGAGGGTGACATTAAACCGCGCCGCGTGTTTTTTGTCGAGAACTTCTTCGTGGAGTAGATCCCCGAGTGAGTTTGTCAGCGGTGGGTTCGCGTTTACGGCAGCGGCTTTGCAAAAAGGGTTTTGTTTCGTGAGATTTGGTGTGAGTTCGTGGATCGTACGTTCTTATTGGCCAAGAACGGTCCACGAAATTACACGAAACTCACGAAAGAACACTTGCGCTGTTCAGAAGTTGCAAGTCCCCGACCGCTTGCCGGCTGCTGGGCGCAAGCACGAATACGAACTTTAACCAATCGCAATCATTCGTTCGACTGCCAGCGCCGCGCGCTGAAGAATATCTTCCGGAATCTCAATGACGTATTGGGTCTTTTGGAGCGAGGCGAGTGTGTCTTCGAGAGTAATCTGGTTCATGTGTGGACAACGTACGCTGCAAAGCCGGAGCATTTCCTTCTCCGGATTTGCGGCCGCAACGTTCTCGCCCATCGAGCATTCCGTCAGCAACAGATAGCGGGGAGCCTTCGTTTGTTCGACGTATCGGATCATGGCATTCGTGCTGCCGGAGTAGTCAGATGCCTCGACCACTTCGGGACTGCACTCGGGATGCGCGAGAATTACCACGTCGGGAAACTGTTTACGGATGTTGACAATGTCCTCGACGGTAAATTTCTCATGAACTTCGCAGCGCCCCGGCCAGCCAATCATTTGATAATCCAATTCCGGACCGGAACCGCCGGAAGCACTACGCGGATCTTTGGTAGGAAAGATGATGTGCCGCCCAGTTTCCCGGGCAATATTCTTTGCCAGGTACTCATCAGGAAGAAAGATGACCGTTTCAGTGTTCAGCGATTCAACCACCGCAGCGGCATTGGACGATGTACAACAAATATCTGACTCAGCCTTGACGTCCGCGTACGTGTTCACATAGGTAACCACAGGAACGCCGGGAAACTTCTGCTTCAACTCACGAACATCTGCCGCAGTAATGCTCGCGGCCAGCGAACAACCGGCTTTCTCTGACGGTAACAAGACAGTCCGGCTTGGATTAAGCAGCTTCGCGGTCTCCGCCATGAAGCGCACTCCGCAAAAAACAATGATGTCTTTGTCGGCAGCGGCCGCACGCCGCGCCAGATCCAGCGAATCGCCGACAAAGTCAGGGATTGAATAGAACAACGCGGGTTCCATGTAGTTGTGGCCCAGGATGACCGCGTTTTTTTCGACCTTGAGTCGATTGATCTCGGCAGCGAGCTCTGCCTTCAGTTTAAGTTCGAAATCCGGCACCACGTCGCCGAGCATTTCGCGTAACTTGAGGTAAAGCTGATCAGCTGAAGTTTCGTGGCTCAGTACTGGAGTCATTACGTTCCTTTAACTGTGGTGAATTTTTTTCGACCAACGCAAGCTGACATCAAACGACCTGGCGGAATGAGTCAGTGCGCCCACCGAAATGAAATCTACGCCGGTCTCGGCGATTGCTCTTACCGTATCCAGACTAACGTTTCCGGATGCCTCCAACCTGGCTCGCCCCGCGCAGACCTGAACGGCCTGGCGCAATTCCGCGGGCGACATGTTGTCCAGCAAAATCCTGTCAACTCCCGAAGCTAAGGCCTCTTCCATCTCGGCAATCGTGCGGGCTTCAACTTCGATGTCCAAATTCTGTGCGCCGGAGCGCGCGAGACCGACCGCCTGGCTCACTGAACCGGCTGAGTCGATGTGATTATTCTTAATCAACACCATGTCGAACAGTCCGAATCTGTGATTCTCGCCGCCTCCATGTTTGACCGCAAGCTTGTCGAAGGTGCGCAGGCCGGGCGCGGTTTTGCGCGTATCGAGAATTGCAGCCCCGGTGCCGGTGACCGCATCAACAAATGCGCGCGTCAAGGTTGCGATTCCAGACATGCGTCCGAGGAAGTTGAGCGCAACTCGTTCGCCGGTCAGGATCGCCCGGGTGGGGCCGGTGAACTCGAGCAAGGTTTGTCCTCGAACCACCCGAGTCCCGTCTGAGAGGACTGAACTGAACTTGAAGCCACCATCCAGCACGAGAAGTACACATTGGGCAATGAGCACGCCTGATAGGACGCCATCCTGCCTGGCAATTATCCGCGCAACTGCATGATCGTCGGGGGCGATTATGCTGTTAGTCGTGACATCCCCGGAGCCGACATCCTCGTTAAGGGCCAGGCAAACTGCGGCGATAATCTCGTCGCTGAGCCCCAGGCCGGCGACAGACTCGCTTATCTCGTCCCTTGAAGGTAAGTGTGTAGTGGTTGGCTGAATCAAATTCTAGGATAAGAATTCAAGCCGCTGAACGCAACCGCAGAAGTTGGTAAGACTCTAATGAAGCCGTTAGCCGGCGATTAGGCTGACTTCGTGAGACCGCAGTTGCAGTTCCAACGTCAGGACCTCCCGCACGCGAACAAGCTCCGCTTCCAGGCGAGGGAGTACTGCGAATGTCCGATGCGTCAACCCAGCATCAACGAGAGACTCAAGTTCCTCGCAAAGCGAAGCGATTTGTCGGACTCCGAGAGTTCCGCTGCTGCCTTTTAGACTATGGGCGACGCACTTCAGAGCTTCGCCGTCAGCTTGGGCTAGCGCTTCTCGAACTGCTTCGATCTTTACCGTCGCGTCTTGAAGATACAGTTCGATCAGTTCCATCACCAGGCCAGTCTGGCCGTCATCCTGCAATTCCTGGAAGGATGACAGCACTGAAAGGTCCACCGGACCGAAGTCAGCATCTTTTGCAGGTGCTAACGGCGGCAGCCCAGCGGGATTGTGGTCAGTAATGATCTGCTCGTTAGACATAGGTGTCGGTGTGCTAAGGGAGACTGATGTGCCCTCGATTCAGACTTTGGATAGGCGCTAGGCCGCCTTGGTAGTCAGATTACGTTTGCTGAGAAGAAGCATGGACACGGTGGCTTGAAGTTGATCGCTAGTGAAGGGCTTAGGCAGAAAGAGAACCGCGCCGGC
>DATKIS010000030.1:0-2392 GCA_035543975.1 Pyrinomonadaceae bacterium | reverse complement strand
TAGAGTCGGCGAATCAGCCTTGGAATAAACGGGAGCTCTGGGGTCAATCCACAAAGACATGAAAATCTATCTTGCAGAAGAAACGAACGGCCAGCTGCAACCTGAACGGGAGTGGGATTCGACGACGGTAAGGGTTGGCCGGGACGGCAGTGACTGCCAGATTGTGTTTGATGGCAACGAGTGGCCGATGGTCTCGCGTAAGCACGCGGAGTTTCGACTTGATGGCGGGCGTAGCTTGCTGGTGGATTTGAACTCTCGCTTTGGGACCTTTCTGGACGGTCGGCAATTGTCGCAGCCCGGCGAGATTCGCGCCGGTTCCCGAGTGCAGTTTGGACAGGGTGGACCGGTATTGCGCGTGGTCCGCATCTCACCCGCTCAGACGGCGTCTCCGACGGCGGCCCCCGATCGAGTTCGCCCGCCGGCCAGCCCGACGCCTCTAGACAGGATCAATCCTGCCACTACTCATCGGGGGGCCGCATTCGTTGAACTCGAAAACGGCGCTGCCTCCCAGAGGTTTGAGATCGGTCGCGACATCACGAATATCGGACGCGATCTGGATATGGACATCCGGATCGCAGCCGGAGACGCCCTTGTTTCGCGCCGTCATGCGGTCATCAGACGACAGGGAAATCGTTTTGAGATCATTGATCAAGGCAGCTTCAACGGGACCCTCGTTAATGGCCAACGAATAGTTGGAGCTGCAGGGCTCAGCGATGGGGATCGCATTCAATTAGGAACAGGCGGCCCGGCACTCCGTTTTCGCGACCCAAACAACCCGTCCCCAAACAGAAATATCAGGGCCACTCCAGATCGAGAGCAGGTACCGGCTACCATCGTGGCTCCGGTTGAGAGACCGGGCAAATGTCAGCCCGGGCGAGCCCAGCCAGTGCCGAGCTTCCAATCAGCGAGCCTTTCCGGCACCGGCGGGCAAACTCCGGCCGTCCTCCATCCGTTCGAGGGAAATGGCATCCTTACCATCGGGCGGGCCGCAGACATCAACGTCCGGCTCGACGGTCTGCAGATTTCGAACTATCACGCGCGGGTGAGCCAAGCGCCTGGAGCCGTTTTTATCGAGGACACCGGCTCCACCAATGGCGTCTACGTCAACGGGACCCGAATCAAAAGCAAGGTGCAGATTGGCCCAGGTGACACCGTGCAGATTGGCCCATTCCTGTTGTTGGCTGATCCGCAGAGTGGACTGGCCGTACTCGACACGCGTTCAAAGACCCGGATTGACGCGATTGATATTACGAAGATCGTCGCTAACCGTTCGGGCGGTGGCACCCTCAAGCTGCTTGACGATGTTGACCTGACGATTCAGCCAAACGAATTCGTCGGCCTGTTGGGACCATCCGGGGCCGGCAAGTCGACTCTGATGGATGCGCTCAACGGCATGCGCCCGGCCAGCAGCGGCCTGGTGCTGATCAATAGTCAGGATTTCTACGAGCATCTGGATTCACTCAAGCAATCCATTGGTTATGTCCCGCAGGACGACATTATTCACCGCGAGCTGACCGTTTATCGCACGCTTCATTACGTGGCTCGACTGCGACTGTCGAGCGATGTTTCCAATGAGGAGATGGACCAAATTATTAACGAGGTGATGGACGTCACCGGGCTGGCTGAGCGCCGTGATGTTCCCGTGGGCCAGCTTTCCGGCGGCCAAAGGAAGCGGGTCTCGATTGCAGTAGAACTTATCACCAAACCCTCGATCATATACCTCGATGAACCGACTTCCGGTCTTGATCCGGCGACCGAAGAGAAGGTGATGAAGCTGTTTCGCCAGATTGCCGAGTCGGGACGCACCGTCATCCTGACGACCCACGCGATGGAAAACGTGAAGCTCTTCGACAAGATCGTGGTTTTGATGCGGGGCAAGCTCGTGTTCTACGGCGGTCCACAAGCCGCCCTCCGTCACGTAGGCGCGGACAGCTTCAAGGACCTCTACGACCGATTGGAAGCGCCGATCGAGGCGGGTGTCAGCAAGCTTCTGTCATTGCCGCCCAATGCCACTGGGGAGCAGAAGCGGAACCACAAGCTTCAGCGGGAGCAGATTGCCGAACAGGTGGCTGAGGAATGGAAGCAGCGCTTCACTAAGACCGAGGAGTATCGAACAAATATCCTCGAGCCGCTGGGCGCACTCAAAGGCCAGCAGCATACCGTCGCACCCACCAAACACCGGCCTACGGTCACCGACGGTTTGCGGCAATGGAAAACTCTGGCCCAGCGTTACATCGAAGTGTTGCGCCATGACAAGTTCAACCTACTGATCTTGTTTGGCCAGGCGCCGATCGTCGCCTTTCTTACGTACCTGGTAGTGACCACGGAAAACTCGCGCGACTTCCCCTTCTTTGTCCTGGCTCTGGTTTCGGTCTGGTTTGGCACTTCGATA
>DATKIS010000029.1:0-5988 GCA_035543975.1 Pyrinomonadaceae bacterium | reverse complement strand
TGTTCCAACACCGCGTCGATATGCCTCAGACCGCCTCTGGACCGTCGCACATGGCAACCTGACGGAGCGGGTGTAAATCGCAGACCCATTTGGGAGTTGTTGAAGAGGTCAACGCTTGCTTGCCCGCAGACACCTGGGAGTCCGTACCTACCGACGGCTCGATCAATCTCGATCATTACCTCTACGGAGCGCCGAAGCAGCAGCTGTGAACGTTGCATTCGTTGGCGCAGTCTACCTTGTGGCTCTCTTCAATCCGAGAGCCCAATGACATTGAGAAGCTGATGATCGTTTCGGCGCAATCGAATCGGCTCTCACTATTTTGCCTCGTGCTATGATGTGGCCGGAGGGAACTCATGGAAATCAAGATGACTATTATTTATGAAAAGGCCGATGGACTGATTCAGGCTTCGGTCGCGGAGCTTCCCGGCGCGATCTCGCTCGGCGCTGATGTCGACGAGGCGCGGCGAAATCTGGATGAAGCAGTCGAGATGGTGCTGGAAGGAAACCGCTTGCTGGCCGAAGATGTTACCAGAGACAAAATCAGTAGCGAAGAAATCGCCTTCCGCGCCGCATGAAGCGAATTGATTTAATTCGGCATCTTGAGAGTCAGGGCTGCCAACTCATGCGCGAAGGAAGACAGCATAGCCTCTTCATCAACCGTCAAACCAGGAAATCCGCCGCCGTTCCGCGTCATCGAGAAATTCCCCAAGGAACAGTTCGAAGCATTTGCCGAGCTCTTGGAGTTCAGTCGCCGTCCTGATATGTCTTGCGGCATTAGAGCCATATCCACCTTGCCTCGGAAGTTCAAAGCTAATCTTCATCTCCGCTGTGGGTGCATAAAACAAGTCGCGAAGAGTGTCCACTGTGGGCAGCCAAAATTATGTAAATCCTTTGCGCCGGGTCACCTCAATATCCGCACCGGATTCTGACGACCTTCTACTATTTCAGCTGCCCGAATCCGCTCTTGCAGGAATTGCCGCTCCGGTTCCTGTTGGGTCAGGGCCAGAGCTTTCTCATAAGACACCCGGGCCTCGGATGTCCTGCCCAGCCTGCGGTACATATCTGCGCGGGCGGAATGGCCAGGTAATAATTTGCTAATTCGCCCTGTTCCAACACCGCGTCGATTTGCGTCAGACCGGCGTCAGCACCATCGAACATGGCATGGACGCGGGATGCGGGGCACTCCCCTCTTCGAACACAGGCCTCAGCGCTGCCTCAATGGCTTAGTGCATCCCCTCCTCGGGAGGATCAAACTCAGCGAGCACGCGAACCAGAGTTGCCACGCACGGAGCGGGCGCGGCGGGAGACCCTAGCGGACAGTCGCCAACGTCGGTAGACTGATTGATCTGCACCAACGACTAGCGGGAAGGGCGATTGTGGTGGGTCCTATCTTGAAGACGATCTTGGCTACCTTGCTCGTCACCGCGGCGACGGCGGCCTGTCACCTGACAACCAGGGTTCCGAGCGGCGCGAGCGGTCGCACCTTTTCGTTCGGTGGCGCCTCGCGCACGTACGTCGTTTATGCGCCCAAGGTGAAGCTGTCGAAGCCTGCGCTGGTGCTGGTGCTTCACGGCCTGTATGGCGATGGGGCAAGCTTCGAGTTGCGTACGAAGCGCACGTTCGACACGCTCGCCGACCGCGACGGTTTCGTGGTTGCTTACCCTGACGCGTTGGCAGGGCAATGGAACACGGGCCATCCCGGAGAGACAAACAGTGACGACGTGGGCTTTCTGTCGGCGCTCATCGATACACTTTCGGCCGAATTCGACGTCGACCCGAAACGCGTCTACGTGACCGGACTATCGAAAGGGGCGGCCATGACCTATCGACTCGCGTGCGAGCGGCATAACAAGATCACCGCCATCGCTCCGGTCGCCGGCGGTCTCTCCGAGGGCCTCATGCGGAGCTGCGCCGAAGCGTCTCGCCGGCCCATTCCGCTTCTGGTAATGCATGGGACCGCCGACGCTATCGTGCCGTTCGACAGTGGCGAGCTCGAAGGCAACGTTCAGTATTGGATCCGGCGGAACGGTTGCACGTTGACGCCGGTGGTGACCCGCCTGCCAGACGTCGAGCCCACCGATGGCGCGCGCACTCGCGTCGAAAGCTACGGTAACTGCAAGGATGGTGCGGATGTCGCGCTGTACGCGATCGAGGGTGGCGGCCACCACTGGCCGGGCGGTGATCAGCCGCTGAGGGGCAGGGGCAACCTTAGCCGCGACTTTGACGCGGGCGTCGTCATCTGGGATTTCTTCAAGCAGCATCCTATGCCTTGAGATGAGGGGGGGACCCGTGAAGGGCAGTTTCCGTCCCCGACAAAGTTTTCTTATTTCAACTGCCGAATCCGCTCTTGCAGGAATTGCCGCTCCGGTTCCTGTCGGGTCAGCGCCAAAGCTTTCTCATAAGCGGACCGGGCCTCGGCTTTCCTGCCTAACCTGCGGTACATATCTGCTCGGGCTGAATGCGCCAGGTAGTAATTTGCCAATTCGCCATGTTCCAGCACCGCGTCGATCTGCGTCAGACCGGCCGCTGGACCATCGCGCATGGCAATGGCAACGGCACGATTCAGCTCCACAACTGGCGAAGGCTGAATTCGTAGCAAGCGGTCGTAAAGCACCACAATCTGCCGCCAGTCGGTCGCGGCGATCGATTCCGCCTCCGCATGAATGGCAGCAATCGCAGCCTGCAATGTGTACGAGCCGAAGCGATGGGACTTCAGGGCTTTCTCCAGCAATGCCATCCCTTCGGCAATCTGCTCCCGGTTCCAGAGCGAGCGATCCTGGTGCTCCAGCAAGATCAGTTCTCCGGTCGGCGAGGTTCTTGCGGCGTGACGGGACTCCTGCAGCAGCATCAGGGAAAGCAGCCCGATTACTTCTGGCTCTGGGACTTCCGGCCCCATGTCTTCCCAACCCATGACTTCCGGCTCTGGCTGAAGTTCCATCAGCAACCGGCCCAGTCGAATCGCCTCGCCGGTCAGCTCGGCCCGCGTTACCTCTGCTCCCGCCGCCGCCGAATAACCTTCGTTGAAGACGAGATATATAACCTGGAGCACGGCACCCAGTCGCTCCGGCAATTCCTGCGGGCTTGGCACTTCGTACGGAATCGGTGTCTCGCGAATCTTTGCCTTGGCGCGCACAATGCGTTGCGCCAGCGTACGCGGAGTGATGAGGAAGCCGCGTGCTATCTCCTCGGTGGTTAGCCCGCACACTTCACGCAAGGTGAGCGCAACGCGCGCTTCCGGCGGTAGAGCTGGATGACAGCACGTAAAAATCAGACGCAGGCGATCATCTTCAAAGGCATCTTCAAAGCCATCCTCAAGGCTGTGCTCTTCATTCGACGTCTCCGCCGCACTCAATTGCGCTTCGAGGTATCGCGCGAGCTCGTCTTCGGACGCATCAAATCTTGCTCGTCGACGCAGCGTATCAATGGCTTTGAATCGGGCCGTCGAAATCAACCATGGTCGCGGGTTCCCGGGTACTCCACTCTGCGGCCACGAGCTCAGCGCAGCCGCAAAGGCTTCGTGCATCGCCTCCTCGGCAAGATCAAAATCACCGAGCAAGCGGATCAGAGTTGCCAGGATTCGTCCCGACTCTGTGCGGTAAAGGGAGTCGAGGAGTTCGCGTATCTGCTCACGTATCTGCCCATCTATCTGCATAGTGGAACGCTCGGACATGACCTCGGACATAATGGGGAACGTAGCAAACCAGTAACCCCGAATCAATTTGGCCTGCCGGCCGCTCAAGGATGGATGTAAAAACGCAAGAAAATCACTTACTCCTGAAAGAATCAAACCTTGATAAAGATTTTCCGGCGATAAAGGATCCACATGAGTCCCAACCAAACCAGGACGAATGCGATGGCAAATGCCAGCGAAGCGTTTACAGGTGAGGCCCACGAGGCAAAGGCATTTTCGTAGATCCAGGACCCTAAAGGAACCTTCGTCCCGTCTGCTCCGGTCACCTTGATCACTCCCAGCAACTCGGCCATGAGTCCCGCTCCCACGTAGAGCGCAATTGCATTGACTCCGAACATCTCAAAGGGCCTGGCCCAGCGGCGATAGCCCTTTATATCGATGACCCAATAACACAGGGCCAGCAGGTGCAGAGCCATACCGCCGGTGAATAGGACATAGGAGCTGGTCCACAACGCTTTGTTAATTGGGAAGAACGGGTTCCAGGCCCAGCCCAGGGCGATACAGATCGCGCCCACTGCAAACAGGCCGGCCACTTTTTCGTAGGGTGTCTTTTTTGTTCGCAGCCAATGTCCCGTTAGCACTCCAATCAAAGTTGTCGCGAGCGCTGGAACAGTGCTCAAAAGACCTTCCGGATCGTAGACTTTGGCTTGGGCCCAAACGTGTTTGCCGAAGACCACACGGTCGACAAACGACGGAAGGCTTCCCTCTTTCGTAAGGTCGCCGGCGGCGAAGCCCGGCGCTGCGACGAGGTTGAGCAGGATCCAGTAAATCAGGAGCAGGCCAATCGTAATTCCTACCTGGGTTCTTATTTTGGTGTTCAAAAATATTAGTGAAGCAAAGAGATAACAGACGGCGATTCGTTGGAGGACGCCCGGGATACGCAGCCCGCCGAGATCAAAATAAGGGAAGCCATTCAGGAATAACCCGATCGCGAAAATAATTAAGCTGCGCTTAACGACTTTCAGATAAAGGTCACGGGTGCCGGTCCCGGCTTCAACTCGACTTCCAAATGCCAAAGTGATTGCGACGCCAACAATGAAAAGGAAGAACGGGAAAACTAAATCCGTCGGCGTCCAGCCGTGCCAACTGGCATGCTCAAGGGGCCAGTAAATATGTTCCCAGCTGCCGGGGTTGTTAACCAACACCATGCCGGCGATGGTAATTCCGCGAAAGACATCGAGCGCGACCAGGCGCTCGGTTGTTCGTCCCATTGAACTATTTGGCATTTGGGTTTTGAGTTAGACCACGGCCCGTTCCGGCCGTTAGATATTTTAGCTGACGACTGACGGCAGAACATTTACGCGGAATCGGTCGTCGGTAAGCCATCGCCTACTGCTCGGAAGGCGCAGACCGCAGCAGTAATGAACGTTCGCGCGCACCTGAATTCAAGCTTCTTGTCCGTGATTATTGTTGGTCGACATTCGGGCCGCTTCACTTCTCAAACGCAATGTTATCAACTACCACGGTTCCCTTTTCCAACGTGCACTTATCGCAGAACACTCCCACCGTTACGGAGGTCAGCTTCTTCAGTACATCCTGCTTCAGATCGAGTGGCATCGCCCACTGCGGCTGGCTGAAGGAGTCGAGCTTCAGTTTATAGGTATTGAACCCTGGCGACACGCGGAAGGACGCCACCGGATACCCCGATTCGAGATTCGCCCCGTGACCCCGAGTAATTAGTTCCAGCCGAATGTGCTGAGGACCTTTGGCGAAGACTCGCAACGTTATGTACTTATAACCGCTCACGTCGTCAGCCACCAGTTTCCCGTCTTTCTCAGGTTGGCCGAAAACCTCGATGTTCACGCCCTCCCACTCGTTAGGTATCCGCAGTTCATAGTCGAAGGCCGCGGCTGTATCATCTGCCGTCACGCGCGCAGCGGCGGGCGCGGGAGGATCTGCCTTATCCAGACCGCGGTATTCCGGCGGATTTCCAGGGTTCTGGGAATACCGATTCAACTGAGTCCGACCACCTCTCTTGCTGACGGGTCGTCCGTTCTGTAGGTTTTGGAAGTCGGCGTACACCAGCCTGGAAGCGTCGCTAGTCTGCGTGGCGTCCTGGGCAGCGACCGGGCCGGCGATTACCAGCGCCAGCATTGCCAAGCCACAGTAGTGGAGCATCACCAGTTTTTTCATACAAGTTCCTCCGACATCGAGATCACAAAAACTCCGTTTCGTTATTCTAACGGCATTCCACGTCCAGGTCGTTTAGAAAAAACAGGGGAAAGGGGAAACGGGTAAAGGGAAACGCGGAAAATGGTCTTACCCATTCCCTTTCCGCCATTCCCCTTACCCATTCC
>DATKIS010000028.1:0-2416 GCA_035543975.1 Pyrinomonadaceae bacterium | reverse complement strand
CGGGCGGCTGCGTCTGAGGCGAAGTGTGGAAAATGCGGGGCGCCTCTGGACGTTAGCGGGGTCGCAAACCAGACCAGCGACAACCAGCCAGTGATTGTCACCGATGCGACTTTTGAGGGCATGGTGTTGCAGGCCGGAAGTAAACCGGTACTAGTTGACGCCTGGGCGCCCTGGTGTGGGCCCTGCCGTATGGTTGGACCGATCATGGACCAACTGGCCGCGGAATCAAACGGTCGTTATGTGATTGCGAAGTTGAATGTTGATGAAAACCCTCGCATCGCAACGCAATTCCAGATTCAGAGCATTCCCACAATGTTGATCTTTAAGGATGGAAAACTGGTCGACCGCCTGGTTGGAGCACAACCCAAACCGGCCATCGCCGATCGGTTGGCGCGCGCGGCATAGAACTGATGCGTCCTATAGGAACTATGCCTTCTGCACCGCGCTGGGTTCTGTATTCGGCTTCCAGCCTAATTGTCAAACTACCCCACCCGTAAGCTGGGTGCGGCGACATTTCGTGGCAGATGCACTAATATCTGCTGGTTCAACCAAATCGTTTAAGAGGTCGCCTAAATGTCTCGCAAACTAATCGCAACGAGTCCCATTTGGGTCACCGTTCCTATTCGCCTGGCTCTGGGAGTGATATTCATCGCCCATGGCGCACAAAAGGTCCTGGGTAGTTTTGGTGGACCCGGCTTGGCCAAGTTTGCCTCGTTCCCAGCGCCTTTTCCTTTCATGCGGCCGGCCTGGCTGTGGATGGGGGCGGCCGCCGTTGCCGAACTGGTTGGTGGCGTTCTGGTGATGATTGGTCTGCTAACTCGTTTCGGGGCTTTCATGCTCTTTTGCACGATGTTGACCGCAGTGGTTGGGGTGCACTGGAAAGGCGGCCTCTTTCTTCCGGCCGGCTTTGAGTATGCGTTGGCCTTGCTGGCGATGTCTCTAGCCCTGTTGATTTCCGGAGGCGGAATAGCTTCGATCGATCTGGGGTTGTCCAGTGGCCGCCGGAGATAGTGGGAACCGATGTGGTAAGGGTGAATCGTAACTCCCGCTTGCCTCTGGATCGCCATTGACGATTGACCATTTACCATGAAGCGCTCGCCTCTCGTTGTTATCTTCACCACCGTTTTCATAGACCTACTCGGGTTTGGCATAGTCATTCCGGTCCTTCCCTTTTACGCGGAGGGCACGAGCTTTAATGCTACGCCACGCACTGTCGGTCTCCTCTTCGCTTCCTACTCAATCATGCAGTTGATTTTCTCGCCCGTGCTGGGACGGCTCTCAGACAAGTATGGGCGACGGCCGGTATTGCTAATCTCAATTATCGGCACCGGGATTGGATTTCTAATTCTGGGTTTTGCCACGACGCTCTGGATGCTTTTCGTGGGCCGGATTTTAGACGGTATCTCCGGAGGAAATATCTCGACTGCGCAGGCCTACATCGCCGACATCACCACCAAGGAGGATCGAGCGAAAGGAATGGGGCTGCTGGGTGCAGCTTTCGGCCTGGGGTTCATCTTTGGACCTGCGCTGGGGGGCATCTTGAGCCGGTGGGGCGTGGCGGTGCCGTTTCTTTTTGCGGCAGGTCTCTGCTTTGCGAATGCCACTCTGCTCTATTTCACTTTGCCGGAGACGGTTACACCCGATCATCCGGCGCGCATTTCGGCAGCCGGCGGCCGGGCCTGGTCATACCTGGTTAAGTCCCTGACGCAGCCTCGCCTCGGATTTGTACTCGTCATTTATTTCCTTTTCATAGTCGCCTTTTCGATTATGACCACCTCTTTTTCGCTCTATACCATGTTTCGTTTTGGCTATGACGCACAGCACAACGGCTGGCTCTTCGCCTATGTCGGTATCATTGCAGTGGTGATTCAGGGCGGACTTATTGGCCGGTTGGTGAAGCGTTTCGGTGAGTTGCCGCTGGTGATTGTGGGCGCACTTTGCTTCGCGGCCAGCCTCTTTGCCCTTCCCTTCGTGGGACCGGATCGAGGCGGGATATTGGCCTTGCTCATCGGGGGCGGCATCTTTTCCCTGGGCAACTCGCTTTCGACTCCCGCGCTCAACAGCCTGGCGTCGAAGAGCGTGGGGCAGGCGGAACAAGGAGGTGTGATGGGCGTCACGCAATCAGTGGCCAGTCTGGCGCGCGCCGTCGGACCTTCACTCGCGGCGTTGTTGATTCATAGTCAAACTGCGCGAATGGGTCGTGATGGGGTCAATCATTACATGAGCGACCATTCCCTCTACGTCACGTTCTGGACCGGAGCGTTGATTATGTTCTTTGCTTTTGTGCTGGCGGTTTATTTCAGACGCTCTAGCGCCAAAGATTATCCGGATGAGGGGATAGCTGAAGTGGCGTGAGGTTGTTTGATAAAGGTTTGTCGTTTGGAGTGCGGCGGCTTGACGCCGCTTTCTGGAGAAG
>DATKIS010000027.1:0-5462 GCA_035543975.1 Pyrinomonadaceae bacterium | reverse complement strand
ATTGGGCAAACGGCGTAACCAGAAAAAAAAGATTCAAAGCCATGGGCGGAAACTGGAACGCCTCTCGTGGGTTTTCTCCCGGTTGCAATACTGGCTGCACGCGGGCCCTGAACGGCGGCTGGTTCTTAACGTGTTCGTTCTCGGTGATCTGGTAGAGCCACAGCGACAACCGGTTACCCGAGTCTCGCGCTGTCTCAGTCGGGTTGGTAAAAACTATCGCTGATTCACTACCCACGATGGGCCGAACTACTCCGTCAGCATCGAACGCATCCCAGAGAATTCGTCGCATCGCTTTGCTTACGGCGTCGAGCACCAGGTAGTCGCTCATCGGCTTTGCTTTCGCTGCCTCTCACTCTTAAATTCGCGTTAGGTTTACCCAGGTTGTCGCCGCGCGAGTCTGGTTAGTCAGTTGAACTCATTCGTCGCTTTCAGCTTGTCGTCAATCTCATTCTTCTCAAGCGCCGCCAGCGAAGCCTGTGCAGCCGCCAGCTTCCTCTTGGCCGCTTCCCACAACTGTTTCTTGTCGCGCTCGTTCCCTTTTGCTGTATCAAGCTCTTTCCAGAGCTGATTTAATTTCTGGTCAAATTCAGCCTGGGTTGCAACCTTCGTTACTTTCAGAACAGTGTCCAACTCGCGAGCGTAGACAAACATGCTGGCCGCCCTGGGCGGATCGTCGTTCTCTTCGACCTTCGCCCTGTACCCTTTCATCTTCTGAATGTTCCCCGCCAGTTCACTCGCAAGCTGCTTATACCGATTGAAATTGTCCTGCTTGCTCTTTACTGCCGTTTGAGCTGTCTCGGCCACGGTGCGAGCGGTCTCGGCCTCGCCTTCAGCTTCCTTCACGGCAGTCTTCTGAGCCGTGATCGCATCTTGGATCTCCTTGATTTTGTCGCTGACCTTTTTCTTTTTTTCGGGCCCAAGCACCCCGTCAATCATCAGGTCCTTTTTCTTGAGATAGTCCGCCAGATCTTTCTCAGCCTGTTGCAGCCCTTCCAGGCCTTTGCCGAACCCCGCGCTCGATTTCTTGATCTCATCGACTAACACGGTTTGCGACTCCACCGCCGACTTGAGCGCGTCGCGTTCGCTCTTTTTGTTCGACACATCTGCCTCTCGTGCCTCGATGCTGTCCGCTAATTCCTTTTCTTTCTTTTGAAGCTGCGTCTGGAGCTCTTTGAGTCTCTCTTCAGCACTGGGATCGGCAGACGGTTCTGCCGGGGGTTGCTCGGGATTCGGGTTTTCGTCTTGATCGTCCTCGGGCATAGTCACCTCCGAATGGATAAATTGCGTCTGTCGAATCGACCTCAGTGAGTTCAAGGTCAGTGCAAAACTGCGAACGCGATCGCAAATCGAATTCGTCATAGCCACTGCAACTGTTATTCCCGCCGTAGAAGCGGGGGCTTTGGTTGGACATTTGGAGAGAACGACAGGACGTTCTTGTCCTGCCCGCGCCGGAACATTCGCGAAAGGCCCTTCTTTTAACGGGGCTCAGAGGCAGGACATTTCTGTCCGAGTAAGACAGCTAATTGTCCTGGTGGGCATGAAAATTAAGAATCGGGGAAACGTTAACCTCGTTATTGACATTTGAGTTGAACCTGCCTATCGTGCAGGCACATTTCAAACACCTGCGTCCCTCCTGGCACTTCCTTCGCACCGCTTGGCCGGTCTGAACGATTTGGTGTTTACTCTTAAGCTCTCAAGGAAGAAACTGATTCGTCCCTTCCTAGTAGAGAAAGGACCTTACAGATATCAACAACATAACCGTTTTCCGAAGCCCTGTTAGCTCCCTTTCGCTCAGCTAGTTGGGCCAACGAACTGAAGCGAAGTTGCTCTCCGCGAAGCCGTGGTGACTTCTGATCAGCAATTTCGCTTTCTCACAAATCTCATCCCTTCCAACGTAGGTAATCGTGTCATGAGAGCACAAAGAGCGCTGGTACTCGACGTCAATGCTGCTGGAAGACCCAGCCATTCCTGCATTGCCCTGCGTCCAATTCTTTTGACCGACTTTCGTGTCGATGTGCTCGTGCGTTCAAAACAAAGAGCATCACGAGACCTCGCTGAAGTCGGCGGGACCGGCAACGACCGCTTCAATCCGGTTTTGCTCTTTTTGATTTTCTCAACCGGACTATTCCAGGAAGCCCGGCTGCTCATCGAATCCATTAAGAAACAATTTGGAGACCTTCCAATTATTCTAATCAACGAGTCCCATGAACCAAACGATGTCCTGGGCTTATTGAGAGCGGGGGCGTCGGACTTCATTAGTACGCCGTTGCAAGCCTCTGATGTGCTGCCGCGAGCCAGAAGACTGGTGAAACCGGCTGAAGCCCAGAGCCATAAAAAACCCGGTCCTTTTCCTACCTCGTCTCAACTGATTGGCGACAGCCCCAGCTTTCTCGAACAAGTTCGACAGATTCCAAACATTGCTAAATGCGAAGCGAATGTACTGATTGGCGGAGAAACCGGCACCGGCAAGGAGTTGTATGCCCGAGCCATCCATTATGGCGGTCCACGCGCGAGCGGGCCCTTCATCCCAGTCAATTGCGGCGCTATCCCGGTCGACCTGGTTGAAAATGAATTGTTCGGTCATGAGCGTGGTGCTTTCACCAACGCATTTGCTCTTCAGACCGGACTCGTTGAAGAAGCAAATCATGGCACGCTTTTTCTTGACGAAATCGATTGCCTTCCGCAGCTCGCCCAGGTGAAGCTGCTGAGATTTCTTCAAGAGCGTGAATACCGGCCCTTAGGCTCGTCCAAGACTCGCAAGGCAAACGTGCGCATCATCGCCGCCAGCAATCTCGATTTGCGTGAGGCAGTAGGGCTTGGCAAAGTTCGAGCTGATCTTTTCTATCGTCTCAACATTATTTCGATTTCGCTTCCGCCTTTGCGGAAAAGGCTCGAAGACATCCCACTCCTCGCCCAACACTTTTTGGACAAGTATTCGCGGGAATTTGGAAAGGAAAACATAGAACTTTCACCTCCTGCTCTGGCGCGATTGATGGCAAACGGCTGGCCCGGTAATGTGCGAGAACTCGAACACGTGATCGAACGAGCGGTAGCACTCTTCCAGGGTGGAGCGATCATGGAAAGTGACATCTTGTCGTCGTCAATGGGGGACTATCCGATCGAATCACTCCAGGAAGCCAAGGCACGAGAGATTGGCCATTTCGAGAAAAATTATATTCGTGGACTATTGCGCTTATGCCGCGGCAACATCACTAAGGCATCTCATTTGGCCCAAAAGAACCGGCGCGCGTTCTGGCAATTAATCCAAAAACATCAGATTGATGCCAGTACTTTTAGATCCACGACCTCGTAAATCAAATGTCCTCCGGCGCAGGACCGTTTTCCGATCAGGTAAACTCATCAACGGATCCGCGTGACGATGGCGCAGAGATTGCTTTGAATCTTTTCGAAAGTCCAGCGCCATGTCTGAAACTGATAGAACTCATATCCTCAGCGCGATACTGGAGTATCTCTTGAAGAATCCGCACGCCCAGGACACGTTGGACGGAATTTATCAGTGGTGGTTGCCGCAACAGCGAATCAGAACTGACCGAGCCACGTTGACTGGAGCGTTGGGTGAGTTAGTGAGACGCAAATTGATCGTTCAGTCGAAGCGTCGAGACTCACAAATTCACTACCGGATTAATGTGCGCAGATCGCAGGAAATAGAAGCGGTTCTTAAACGAGGCGAGCGCTAAGCGTCAGGTCTGGGCCAACAAATTGCCACAACGCCACCCTGTGGGCCCAGGTGCTCACTCCAGGCTTTTCTCTGATGTGAGGGAATTGGCAGCGCATACGGCACTTGAACCCGTGATTGCTGCCAATGGAAGCCTCGCCAACCATTCGAATTTTCAGAGTCTGCTAAAGGTCTGACAAATCGCAAAGCGGGCGGGAACCTAACGCACCTGCCCGAGGTAGTTGATTCATTGAGACGCTTTGGAGTTAAGCTGGAAAGTTGTGTATGAGGGGAGAAAAGGTGGCGTATTCTTGATGAGTTTTTCGACGAACCATCAACCTTATTGCTAAGGAGGAATACGCCGTGAAGGAAGATAACGTAGTTGGGTATCGGAATCCACGGGTGGCGCTACCGGTGGCGGATGCTTTGACGCAAGTGCTGCAGAGCAGGGCGCGAGAGTTGTTGCAGCAGGCAGTGGCAGCGCAGGTCGCAAAGTTCATAGCGCGGCACCGGGAACTGAAAGACGAACGAGCGCGGCAGCGAGTAGTACGCAATGGCTACAAACCAGAGCGCAGCATACAGACGGGCATCGGCGACTTAGCGGTGAAAGCGCCACGAGTGCGGGACCGGGCCGGGGAGGTGAAGTTTCACTCGCGCATTCTGCCGGCTTACCTGAGACGAACGCGTAGCGTCGAAGAGTTGTTGCCCTGGCTGTATTTGAAAGGGCTTTCGACCGGAGACTTTCGACGGCCTTGGCGGCGCTGTTAGGGAAAAGATGCAGCGGGACTTTCGGCGGCTACTATCGGCCGGTTGAAAGAAGTGTGGAAAGGCGAGTATGAACGCTGTGGTAAGCGCGAGCTGGCAGGCAAAGAGTATGTATATATGTGGGCTGACGGGGTGCACTTCGGGGTGCGGTTGGAAGATGCGAGTCAATGCATTTTAGTAGTAATAGGTGCCAATGCGGAGGGCAAGAAGGAATTGCTGGCGATGGTCGATAGCTACCGTGAATCAGCTGATTCAGGGAAAGAACTCTTGTTGGACCTGAAACAACGTGGGCTCACAGTCGACCCGAAATTGGCGGTGGGAGATGGCGCGCTGCGGTTTTGGAAAGCTTTACCGCAGGTCTTTGGCACGACCCAGACGCAACGATGCTGGGTGCATAAGACGGCCAACGTGCTGAACAAACTACCGAAGAGTCAACAAGCAAAGGCCAAGGCTGCCTTGCATGAGATTTGGATGGCGGAGAGTCGGGTGGCAGCGGACCAGGCCTGCGACCATTTCCTGATGACCTACGAACCGAAATATCCGAAAGCCGCCGAATGCCTGGCCAAAGATCGCCACCCCTTATTGACGTTTTATGATTTTCCAGCTGAGCACTGGACCCACATTCGCACGTCAAATCCGATTGAATCAACTTTTGCTACAGTGCGTCTGCGGACGGCCAAGACCCGTGGCTGTGTCTCCCGCGCTACCTGAGTGGCGGTGGAGCAAAAACACCGCGAAGATTTCCCATCGACTTACCGGACCGCTTCAGTTCAAACACTGTTGCGGCGACTGTCCCAAATCATTGACGGCGATAGTTCATCAACCGAGTGGCAGCCAACCAGGGCCATTGCCAACGCCAACTCCTCGCGAATGAGTTCGAGTGCAAACTGCGCTCCGGCGGTTCCGTCAACTGCCAGTCCCCACAAAACAGGACGGCCGAGCAGAACAGCGCGCGCGCCGAGCGCCAAAGCCTTGAGCACGTCAGTTCCTCGCCGTATGCCTCCGTCGAGCAGCACTTCAC
>DATKIS010000026.1:0-2306 GCA_035543975.1 Pyrinomonadaceae bacterium | reverse complement strand
TTGAGCGCACGCGTTTTGCTGCGAAGCTCCTGAACGAAGGGCGCGCTCCTCGAATCATCTTAACGAATGACAATCAAGACAGTGGCTGGTCGGCTGAAGAGGAGCGTAATCCGAAGTTTGTCGAACGCGCCGCTGATGAACTCAAGCAAAACGGTGTACCGGCAGAGAAGATCGAGATCATTCCCGCCGTTGTTTGGGGAACTCATGACGAGGTAGTGCGCATTCGCCAGTATGCTAGTGAGCATAAACTGCAATCAATCCTGGTCGTAACCTCGGCGTATCAATCGCGGCGTGCCCTCTGGACGTTGCGACGGGTCTTTAGCGGGAGTGGAATTGAAATTGGACTGGATGCCGTCGAGCCTGGAGCAGAATCGCCAAGTCGTTTGACGTGGTGGCGCTCCAGCTTAGGGTGGAAGATGGTGCCGGGCGAGTACCTCAAGCTCGTGTATTACTGGCTGAAATACTGAAGGCCTTCAAACGGAAACAAGAACAGGGACGTCCGGGCGAATCAAAAACGCGTGTTGGTGTCAACTCTGCTCATATTTGTTTTCACTTCGTTGACGTTTATAACGCTTCGCTGCGATAGCAGCCAGACCACTTCCTAGCAGAAGAAACGTGGCCGGTTCGGGCACGGGCTCGGACTGGAATGTGTACTGGATGCGGGAAACTTCGTAAGTCTGGAAGAACTGATTGAAGTAGAGAGAAATGTCGGCTATACCTGAACCAAAGATATCTGATGAGAAACTAAACCCCGTGTATCCCGGATTTTGAAGATCGTACTCGCGAAAGTTGACTGTGCCGCTCATGCTGAAAGAAGTACTCAGCGTCAGCTCAGCAGCGGCGTTGAGCGGGATAGTGACATTCCCAGTTACAAAACGTGGCGACGGGCCCTCGAAAAAGCCGAAGTGAGTCTGACCTCCGAGCTCCAGGAGGCCGGTCGGTGAGTCGCGTCCCAGACGGCGCGGCGCGTTAAGGCTGAATGTAGAGCCAGCTGTGCAGGGAAATGGACAGTTCGATCCTAGTGGTTGACTGGTGCTGTCAAGCTCGCCGCCAAGGATCCTCACGTTAGCAGCCCGAAGCTCATGACTGTAGCTAATGTAGCGGGGATTGGTTCTAAACGGGTTTGATAAAACGTAATTGCCACCCGTTATCGCGATCGGGTCAGCTTGAACCGGCGACGGTGAAAGCAGGATCACAAGGCCTAGCGCGAACGCAGTCGCACCTGGCGCGCACACACGCCAGACGCGGAGTTGATTTTGGCTCATAGCCATTATTCCTCGGACCCGGTCAACGTAAACGAATCTTGTTTTCAGAGTAAACACCGAATTCGCCTTGATTTCTTATCCCAACCGAGGCGCCTCGTAGAATCGACCCGATTTGACCTTTGGGCCGCGGCGCAGAAGCCCTGAAGATCGCCCGCGATAATTGTCTGCATTGGGAATGTGACTATCGGCATACTCCATCGATCAAAGAAGCGAAAGCATCAAGTCTTCAACTATGTTGAGAGTGGTTGAGGAAGAGTTCCGGGGTTGAGCGGAACTCAGGGGCGTGGCCTGTCAACGACAAGGTAGCTATGCGAATCCCGCAACTTTGAAGCGTGCGGAAGATGCTCCGGCGTCCCCTTCAGACAGCTACATGGCCAACGTGCGGAACGCCTCAAAGAAGGTGGACACTCCAGGATGGTCTTGTGAGAACACCACGCGGCCGGTTTCACTTTAGCAAAACAGTCTTTCCACAAGTTCGACGATCTTATGGCGGTAGTGACGGCGTTAACCTAAAAGCAGGGAATCACGAAACGCCGCAAGACAATTTCAGCGTCTCATCGGGCTGACGTCGAAATTACCTCACGATAGATTTCAACGAGAGAGCTAACATAGGTCTTGGGCGAGTAGCGCGTTTCGACCAGGTTGAACGCATTTTCGGTCAATCGACGGGCAAGCTCTGGGTCGGTCAAAACGCGCTCAATCGCCGCAGCCATGGCACTCGGATCACTCGCGGGAACCAGCAATGCGCTTTCCGCGTCCTCGACCATTTCCGGAACTCCACCAACCGCTGTTGCCACAACAGGAACCCTCGCTGCCATCGCTTCAAGTAGGACATATGGTGAGCCTTCACTATGCGATGGCAGGACAAGCACGTCAGCTGCAGCGTAGAAAGGCGCTACGTCTTTCACCTGTCCAGCAAATATGACGCAGTCGCTTAGGTTTGATGCAGCGGCAGCAGTGGTTAAACTTTCGAGCTCGGGGCCTTCCCCCACAATGACGAGTGTCGCTCCTTGCTTCGAATGGTTCTCGCGCAGATAACGA
>DATKIS010000025.1:0-3771 GCA_035543975.1 Pyrinomonadaceae bacterium | reverse complement strand
TCCTGGACTGCTCCCACGCTTGCCCCCTCCTGCGAGGCCACGATCACAGATTCAGGATCGCTAATCTCCGGTCGCAGACATTGGCGCGTGACCTCATCTCCCGGCGCGATCACCACTGCTCGTTCAATCGCATTTTCAAGCTCACGAACGTTACCCGGCCAGGAATATGCTTCGAGGAGCGCAAGCACGTCAGGCGCGATTTGTTCGGATACCTGCCGGCCGTTCTCTTCGTTGTACTTTTCAATAAAATGCTGCGCCAACGGCAGAATATCCTCGCGACGGTCGCGCAGCGGCGGGAGTTCGATGGGCACTACCGCGAGCCGGTAATACAGATCTTCACGAAAGGCGCCTTGCTTGACCGCTTCTTTCAACTCAATGTTGGTCGCCGCGATGATTCGCACGTCGACGCGACGCGGGGTGGTATCTCCCAGCGGAGTAAACTCGCGCTCCTGGATCACGCGCAGCAACCGCACCTGTGTTTCCGGTGGGATGTCACCTATTTCATCGAGAAAGATCGAGCCGCCATCGGCGACTTCAAAGAGGCCCTTCTTCGCCGCGACTGCGCCGGTAAAAGCCCCGCGAGTGTGGCCAAAGAGTTCAGATTCAAGCAGCTCGGAAGGAATGTTTGAACTGTTTACTGTGACGAAGGGTTTTCCAACGCGCGGGCTGGCCTCATGAATTGCCTTGGCGATTAGTTCCTTTCCGGTTCCGCTTTCTCCGGTAACCAGAACGGTCGAACGGGCTGGAGCGACTTGTTCAACCAAACGAAAGACTTCCTGCATGATGTCGGAGCGACCCACAATCGCGCCGCGATCTACTGCTCGGCTCATTGCCCGTCGCAGCGTTCGTCGCTCTTCCTCGTTTCGCCGGCGCTTGATCCCCGCGGCCACGCGGGCGGTGATCTCCTCGTTCTGGAAAGGTTTTCGGATGCAACCAAAGGCACCGTGTTCCCAGGCCGCGACGGCCGTGTCGAAGGTCGCATAGGCGGTAATCATCACGACCACCGCATCGGAGTCCATCTTCTGGAATTCCTCGAGCGCCCGCAAACCGCCGATCCCCGGCATGGAAACGTCGAGCAGAACGACGTCGTAGGCGCGGCGGCCGTACGACTCGAGTCCTTCCTCGCCGGTTTTGGCCAGGTCTACCCGGTAACCTTCAGCGGCCAGGAGCGTCTCCAGCACTTCCCGCATTATCTCTTCATCGTCAACGATGAGTACTGAACCTTTTTTAGCCACGCGTCTTTCTTTTACTGCCAACGATTATCTAAGAATTTGATAGCGAATCAGTTTAGGGGAGATCAGGACAAAAAAAAAGCAAGAGCAATGCGAGATGCTGCGGTGCTCTTGCTGTCGTTGAGGGTTTCGGACTTCAGATTTGAGATCACAGATTTCAAATCTCAAATTTGGAGACCTAACATCTCAGCTTTTTCACCAACACCCTAGTCGCCAACCGGCTGTAGCTGGGCGCGCACATGCGAAGCCGGCAAAGTAATACGAAAAGCTGTCCCACGCCCCGGATTGCTTTCCACGGTGATATGTCCGGAATGCTCCTGCACGATGCCATACGAAACAGCCAGACCCAGCCCGGTACCTCGCCCGACACCCTTCGTCGTATAGAACGGATCGTAAATCTTGGCGACGTTTTCGGGGGCGATGCCCATTCCGCTGTCAGCTACTTCAATGGTCAGTGAATGGTCCTCGGCCGGGGTAGTCGAAATTCTAATCGAGCCGCCGGTTGGCAGAGCGTCCCTCGCGTTCAACAATAGGTTGGTAAAGACCTGTTGGAGTTTGCCGGCGTTGCCAAATACTCGCGGGGAATCCGGATCGTAGTCACGAACTATTTGAATCTGGTTGCCACGCAACTGCGGCTCGAGAAGTTGGAGCGTGTCATCAAGGACGCGGCTAATATCTATTTCAGTAAATTCCGTGGCGTCGCCGGTGCGCGAAAAATTAAGCAGGTTATTAACGATGTTAGTGGCGCGTTCAGCCTGGCGACGGACCTTTAATAACAGTGCATGCTTGGGATCGGTTTCCGAGAGCATGCCGAGCAGCATCTGCGTGTAAGACGACACCCCCGTGAGCGGCGTGTTCACTTCGTGGGCCACTCCCGCAGCCAGCAGGCCAATCGAGGAAAGCTTCTCGCGTTGTTGCAACTGCTCTTCCAGTTGCACCCGGGAAGTAACGTCTTCGATCACTACCAGCGCGCCGGTTTGTTCCTGTGAATCCTGCAAAGGTGCAATCGAAATATTCAGCACGAGGGTACGGCCGCTTGAGGTGGCGGTGTGAATCTTGTAGATATTGCGCGCCTCCCTGAGTCGCCAGCGAGCATTGCCAAGCACCTGGCGGAGCGTATCAGTGAAGTCTTCTGAAAAGAGATTCTCAACCCGCTGGCCGACTGCTTTGTCGCGGCTAATATCGAGGATCTCTTCGAGTGCGGAATTGAGACGAGTCACCCTGCCCTCGAGATCCACCGCCAGCAGTCCCACATTGATTGACTCGATAATCGACTCGTTAAACTCTTTAAGCAGCTTCAACTCGGCAGCCCGGTCGCCCTGTTCCTGATAAAGCAGGCTGTTTTCAATCGCGACTGCAACGTAGCCGGAAACGGTAAGCAGTATCTCGACGTCTTCAGAAGAAAGCAGCGAGCCATCGGTTGAACGTCCGAGTCCGATTACCGCCACCATACGTCCACGGACCACGCAGGGCACGTAGTAGTGGAGTGCGCGCCGCACGAATCCAGTCGTTTCCGGAACTAGATCCAGATCGTCGGTGCGTACCACTCCGGAGTCGGCTGAACGTACCCTGATCATTTCGCGAAAGTCAGGGGGCACGATCATCTCAGCAGACAGGCCCGCAGCCCGCGCCACTCGATAACCCGCAGCCGAGTGTTTGTCCTCAATGAAGATCGCAATGCGGCCTACGTTCATAACCTGCTGGAGCCGGCTGACGAGCGAATCCAGCAACGGATCGAGCGCCGTGGTCGCCGAAAGGGTGCGACCAAAATCAAGCAGGCTGTTGCGCATGTCGTAGCGTTCGCCGTAGAACAACCTATCGATCCGCTCCTGCAGAAAGTTTTTCACCGGAGCAGCGATAATCACGATGGCCGCCATCGCGACGATGGCCACAACCACACCCAGAGTCATTTCCCCGGAAATCGAACCGTCGTTCCCACGCAGAGCATAAAGGCCCGCCAGGAATACGACTGCCCCGAGCATGAGAGAAATCGCCAGCGTCGTGAAGACGTAAACAAAGACGCGACGGACGACCAGCTCGACGTCCATCAGGCGGTAACGTACGACCGAGTAGCCAAACGCCAGCGGGATAAGAATCAGGGGTAAGACTGCACTGTCAGTTAACCAGGGATCCGTGCGCGAACCGAAAAGATAGCCGACGGCATAAAGGAAAGTGAACGGAGCTACCGCCAGCAATGAACCCCAAATCAGCCATTTCATTTGCTGACGAATTACCGTGCTGCGAGCGGTCGCCCAGGTTCGAATCAGGAAGAAGACGCTGGCCAGTAATGCTCCGACGAAATGAGTGAAGCTGAGCTTGTAGAAGACCCCGATAAAAGACTCGGACGGACCGGGCACTCTGCCTAGCAGGGGAACAATCGGCGCCAGCACTCCCCGCAGGAAAACGAATGTCGCCATCCCCAGGAGCAGCACAGCAGGGACATACAGCAAGGCTGCGCGCCAGCGGCGAGTCTGGAAAACCTGTTGCCGTTCAGGGTAAACCAGGCAAAAGTGCAGGAAGAGCGGAGGAAACAGAATGA
>DATKIS010000024.1:0-2867 GCA_035543975.1 Pyrinomonadaceae bacterium | reverse complement strand
CAACGGGTTGGCAAGGTTTGGCACCAGGTTACACTTGTTCGTCAACCCGAGTGCGGCTCCCCGGCTGCGTAAGATTTCAAGCGTGGTCTGTGTGTAGTCTCCGTATGGGTAGCACATTACCCAATTGTCCACGGGCTGCTCGTAAATGCCCTCCAGAAAGTCGCGGGTCTCGTCGATCTCCAATTCCTGTTCCTCGCGGGACAATGTCCCCAGCCATCGGTGGTGCGAGCCATGTCCGCCAATTGCCATCCCCGCTCGAACCATCTCGCGCAATTGAGGCGTACTCATATAGAGGCTTTGAGAAAACGATTCCTCATCGCTGGAGACAAACTCACTGAACAGTCGGGAGGCGATGCGGGCTCTCGCCGCCTCGGGCAATCCCTTTTGCAACACTCCCTTAATGAAGGCGACCTCCGCTTCGGCGTATCGGTTGGCGATAGCATAAGTGGCATAGAGCTCAGCATTGCTGGGAAGTGACATTTCGTTTCTGAGCAAATCGATCTCTTCACCCAATCGCTCTTTGATCTGGACCGGCGCGTGTCCCGACCCTACGATGAACTGAATCTTGTGTACATCAAGGACGATATTCCGAGTCAGCGGAGACTTCGAAGGATAAAACGATCCGGTTAGCCCACGCGCCCGCAAACGTGGAAACACAGTCTCATAGTGGTCTATGAATCCATCATCGAAGGTCAACAGACATCCATTCGGTTCCAGTGAGGCGCCACTCGCCGCGGCCCGTGCAACTTCGTTGATATCCAGAACGGTGTAGTGTTTTTGGAGATAATCCAGCTGACCGTCAAAATCTTCAGTCTTGAGCCCCTTGATGTCGGGGTAATCAGAGTTCGCCAGGTCGCGAACGTAGTGGTACATAACTATCGTTAACATGGACTTTTCTTAATTTGCCCGGTCCTGGTCGCCATCGCCCTTCACAAAATAGAACGCGCCACGCTCAATCTCAGCAGCGGCAGAGTCTTCCGGATCTCGCAAGGTCACGAGGATGGGGAGCACGCTGCGATAACGCAACGGGTTGAAGTCCATCGGCAAAAGTGTGGCGCCGCTCGACTGATCGCTAAGTTCAACGTAACCCGCCGCCTTCAGTTGCGAGAAATCCATCTCGCCGCAAAAAATGAAGTCGATAAAGACTACCTTGCCCTGTTTCGCGAAATCGTCACAGAAAGCAAGAATCTCCGGGCGCCCCTCTGCGTCGCAGATCAAATCCACAATTCGAAGAACCGGACCAAACGCGGCCGGCTCCACCCGCAGCACGACCAGACCGGCAATGCCGGCACCCTGCCGCGCCAGATAACACTCATAGAGCGGATAGGGATAGTCGATGTAGCGCCAGTTGAGGAATTCCGCGCTGCGCCAGGTGGTGAAGCCATAACCTTGTCGCAGACCCTCCCAGGCTGCGTCCCAATCGGCATCGAAGCGGCTAACGCGTTCGAAAGTAAAGGACGGTTGCGGCAGAACTGTGTTTGAGCTGGTGCGAATGTTCCGGACTGCCAGACGGCCAGCTTCCTCGCCGGCTCCGGCCACGCTAGTCGTATCGTGCAGCAGGGCTTCACAGACTACCGGATCAATGCACTTGGTGAAACGAAGCATGTTCCAGTGGTAAACCGTGCCCAGCCGTTCGTACATTGAGAGAGTGCGCTCGTGGTAGCCGCTGCTGATGCTGTATCGATACCCTGAACAAACGCTTTCCAGGAGGCGTTGGCCCATCCTTTGCCCGCGGTAGGCCGGATCGAGATAGAGATTGATGTTGTACTCGCCAATCTCCTGCCTGTGATTAACCTGAAGCGGCCAGGACAAGGCGCCCATCACGCCCACGACCCGGTTATCGTCAAGTATGAGTCGTTGTCCACAACGCTCGTCCGGCCGCAGGGACGAGCAGAAGTTCCAATCAAAAAACTCGCGCTTCGTAAGAATGTAACCGGGACGATAAAACTCCTCATAAAACCGGACCAGGTCTGGCCAGTCCCGCTCTTCAAACTCACGAAGCAAGGTGTTCATTATTAGTGGATTAGTTGGCTCGAAACCATGCTGCGAGGACTACAAATCCAAGACTCGGGATCAGCCGTAAAAGTCCCGCTAAGTACGCAAGAAAGAGCGGGTTCAAGCCCTTTTTCGTTCTGTATCACTGGCTAATCCGTTCAAGCGCTTCATAACAACGATCGCTCGCCTGGTCCAGGGGATGTTCGATCAGCTGGTTCATCCACTGCGAGCGCTCCCGGTCCTTCTCTTCAGGATGCGCGAGCGCATGCATGACGAGCTCGGCGAGTTTACCGGGCGACTCAGCCCAGTAGACTGGTTGCAGTTCGTGCACGGATTTTAGATGCGCAAACCGATAACTATCATGGATGTTCCACGAACCATTCGCCGCTGGAGGATTGTAAGCAATGTAGATTGCCGGCTTGCCAAAGACGGCGAAGTCCGCCGCCATTGTTGAGCCTACGTTGACCACCAGGTCCGAATGCCGAACGACGTTGGAAAGCAAAGCCACATCCTCGATCGTCGGGATTATCTGCGACCAGTCTTCATGTGCGTATGAAAACCATAGGGGCTCGGAAACCGCAATCTCGCGATACTTTTCCAACACCGGGGCGTAGCGATTGCTGGCGTCTACCGGACATCGCCGAAATAGAATTTGCGGGCGTTGTCCTTCTGGAATCGTTTGCAAAGCCTCGGCTAAATCGGCGAGGTAGGCAGGATCGTAAGGTGACGAGGTCACATCATCGCCGGAGAAACAAACTACCGGCCGGGAAGCGTCCAGCCCCACGCCGTTGAGAAACTCCTCACGCGACCGCAGGAACGACTGGTTAAAGTAATGCTCAAATTGCGGAGTGCCGACAACGTGGACCATATCT
>DATKIS010000023.1:0-5396 GCA_035543975.1 Pyrinomonadaceae bacterium | reverse complement strand
AGTTGGTAAATAGTAAATGGTAGAGACAAACAAGGGCGTTCATTCATCGTACGACCATTTACCATTTACCATTTACCATTTACCGGTTTGAGTAATCCTCCGCGACAAGGCGCTTCTTGATTGACTCCAAATTGCCGAGTGACAAATCGAAGTTAGTGCCCGCAATAACTTTCCTGCCTTCATCTGACGTGACCCAATCAACCACCTGAGGCGCATTCTTTCGTAAGAAGGCAGCATCATCCTTATCAAGCGGCTTACCGTCCTTTCGCGAAAACACCCAAACGTAGGTGTACTGACCCTTGCGCACATACTCCAGGTCCTTCTCAAAACCAACCTTGGGTGATGGTGCAGGAGATGTTGACGCTGTGGATGACGCGTTGGTGGCAGGCGCCTTCGCTCCATCACCGCAGGAAGTCAGGAGAAGTCCGGCGACCAACAGCATCAGAATCATCAGGCTTAGTTTGGTTGAGCGTGACATCGTGGTTCAGATATTAATCCAAAAGCCGCCAGGTAGAAACCATGTCCGAACGGTGTGCGCTAGCGGGTACGCTGCAAGCGTTGGCCAATTCCAGCCCAGGGTTGCCGCAACCCTGGGACTAGGTTCCAAACCTATATCACTAGCGAACTCTGAAAGAGTTCGCGAAGTCGCGATTCGCACCGATTCGCCAAACGCTTTCAGCGTTCATGTTCTTTGGTATGAAGATCCCAGGGTAGCAGCAACCCTGGGCTGAAATTAGCGAACGCTTTCAGCGTAAAGACATCCAGCGCTTACCGCGCCTCGGTTCTGTAATCAAGACTTCGGAACGAACGGGCTGTTATCTTCCAGCGGTTCTTCATCACCACCCTCGCCCTGGTCTGGTTGCACAGATTTAGGTTCCTGCTTCTGATCGCGGATCCAGAGGATGGTGCAGTCGCGATCTTCATACATCACCTGAAACCAGCCGCTGGCCTGGGCATTATCAAAAAAATCTTCATGCGAATTGTCGGTGAACACATACCGGGCGCCAAAGCGATCCCGAATCAGTGGTCCGGGGTCCTCCTCGTGGCCGAGCGTAATTCGATCGTAGAGTTTCGATAGCGCCGGGTCTTTGTCGAAGAGATAGGTTGGATCGAGCCCGGTGATATAGCTATGGTTGGGGTCGTAATAAAACAAACGCGGAAAATCGTCCCAGTCAGTGTTAAAGACCATTTGTCCCGCGGGCACGTTTGCGCGCATCCATTCCGCGCCCGCTTTATAGAAGGAGTGGCGTTCACTGGAGGCGATGTCATGGGTGGTGGCCCGTAAGTTAAAGAAGAGCACCACCCCGAGCAGCAGAGCGACCGACGCCACCACGATCGTGCGCAGAAGTTCTTTGAGCTCGGTCTCCCTGATTATCGGCGCCGCCTCAGCGCGGTCGAAGAAAGGTTGCAGTTCATCGAGCAATTCTGTGGGCAGCCGCGTGAAACTCGAACGCGCTCCTTCCAGCCAGTGATGCAGCGCGAAGGCGGCAAACATCACCGCAAACGGCGGCCAATACTCGACCATCCGCTTCCAACGCGCCGTCAGGATCATCAGCAGAGTGGCGAAAACCAGGAAGAACAGTGAATGGTGAGCTCGTTTGCGATCAGTGGGATCAAAACTTACATAGCCAACCACCATCGCCACACACGCGACCAGAGAATTGCCCAGAAACTCCCAGGAGTCGTAGGGATACCATTCCTTCCCCACGCTGGTTGAGAAATCCGAAGGCGTGATCTTCATCTTCATGTGGCGATACAGCAGCAGGAAGTTGGTAGGGAAGTAGGGGTTGATAATTAGTCCGGCGACTGATCCCACGAGTACCCAAACAATTGGCCGCCATTCAAAGCGGTGCTCGGTCCAACCGATTACGCCGCTCCAAATGATGGCTGCCAGGAAGAGCAAAGGAAAAGTGTCATAGGTCAATGCAAAGACGAAACCCAGCGGGAGCAGCGGCCAGTATCTTCTGGTAAACAAGAGGTAGATTCCAATAACCAGATAGATGATGGCGAAAGGCGGCGCCTTCGCCATGTTTAGCCGGTAAAGAAACGGCGCTGAAGACGCGAGCAACGCCAAAAGCCACACGAGCGGATATCTCAACCGGTATTGAATCAAGAGCCAGTAACAGGAAAAGACTGCCAGGCTGCCGAATAGAGTGGCGGAGATTTTCGCGCCCAGTCGCAGGTCGCCAAACCAGGTGAAGGGCATCTGGAAGGCGTGGAAAAGCAAATGATGATCGACGAAGTGTCTGGGGTCGAGAGTCGTAAACGGCAGCCAGGTAAACGGCGGCGGTGGGTGCCCCTGGCGCAGTGCCTCCCAAAGCATGCGACTCCACTTGATGTGATAGTAACCATCAAAGTCGCCGCAGCAGACGGCGTCAGTTGAGAACTGGAGCTTCCAAAAGATGAGGCCGATGGCGGTGGCGCCGGCGGCCAGCAGCACGGCACGCAAGGCTGATTCAGATCTAAGAGCTGAACGAAGATGTGACGAGGTTTCCATTTACCGGCCAACTGGTATGGGCAAGCTAATCTTACAGTTGTTCGATAAGTTCGAGGAAGGCTCGTGGGTCGATTGGTTTGGTGACGTGCTCATTGAAGCCGGCATCCAGAGAGCGAGTGCGATCGTCAAACATGGAATAGCCGGTAACTGCAACCATGGGAACGGTCTGATAATCCGGGAGCAATCTTAAGGTCCGAGCGAGTTCGTAGCCATTCATTTCGGGCATGCCAATATCGGAAATGATCACGTCGAATTGACGTTCCTGCGCCATGGTGATGGCGGCCCTGGCAGAAGATGCAGTAGCCACGTCATAGCCGGCATGTGTTAATAGAACCGCCAGCATGTCCGTTACGTCTGCGACGTCGTCCACCACTAAAGCCCGCCGGCTCGTTCCGGTGGCGTGCACCGATTTAAGCTCATTTAATGATATAGGCGAAGTTTGTTGCTCCCGAGCTGGCAAGAATTGACTGGAAAAATAAGCGAGATTCCAGTACTTAGAGGAGGCAATTGGCGGCACAGCAAAGTCTGTCATTGAAACCTTTCGAATCGACGACTAAAAGAGACTTCGTCAGCGGAGTTGCAGGGGGGACTCAATTTAGCCCAAAGGAGAAGTCCTGTCTAGAGTGGCCTGTTTCTGAAGTTCGCTGAAGAACCAGGAGTTCTGACTGAAGGTACTGAAGTAGTTTCCCTCTGCGGCTCTTTGTGACTCTTGGCGATTTTTGCGGTTATCGGCCCTTGCGACAGGACATGAACACCACCCATCACATCATCATCACCGGTTTCATGGGCGCGGGTAAGACTACTGTGGCGCGGGCGCTGGCAAATGTGCTGAGCCGCGAGTTGCTTGATCTTGATCAGGTCATTGCTGAACAAGAAGGGCGCACTGCGAAGGAGATCATCGTGGAGGACGGTGAAGATTTCTTTCGCGAGATCGAGACCCGCACCTTGCGCGAGGTCCTGGAAAGAAGTTTGGCGGGCGTCGTGGCCCTGGGCGGAGGCGCCTGGACTCTCGAACGAAACCGGAATCTGATTGCAGGGACCGGTGCAAGGACAGCTTGGCTCGATGCTCCATTCGATCTTTGTTGGGAGCGGATCCTTACCAGTGGAGGTGGCCGTCCGCTCGCACGTGACAAGGATCAGGCGCTCAGGCTACACGCGGAGCGACAGCCGCTCTATGCAATGGCGCAATTGCGCATTCGGGTCGACGCCGGCAAAGACCCTGAGGATATCGCAGCTGAGATCAACCAGGCATTGTCGCGCCAGGATTAGCCACTGGTGAGCGCGGCCCGGGCAATAGAAAAAACGATCCACGAAGAAACCGGAAACGAGGAACATGGCCCGCGACGATAGAGGATTGCTACAGGCTTTGCTTGGTGACGGACGCCCGCTGCTCCTCCTGAGTGGTCTAATCCTCGTGCTGGCGGGCGGCTTCGCGCTATTTCTTTCGGCCAGTAAACACTTCCTGCCTCACGATGTTCACTACCTCGGAATGACCGCGGAAGAGCTTTGCCGGATCGCAGATTGCCGAATCGTTTACTTCATGTTCCACGACCGCGTGGCTTTTGGTGGGGCCCTGATTGCAATTGGCGCCCTCTACATGTGGCTGGCTGAGTTTCCGCTGCGACAGCGACAAGCCTGGGCATGGTGGCTGTTTGTGGTCAGCGGCATTTCAGGCTTTGGCAGTTTTCTCGCTTACCTGGGTTACGGCTACCTGGATACGTGGCATGGCGTTGCCACGTTATTCCTTTTCCCGTGTTTTGTGGTCGGCTTGATTCGCTCGCGATCCTTGCTCGATCCGCCCCGCGGGATAGGTGCGCTGCTGCGGCCAGGCGTGCGTCCGCGTTGGATCTCGACCTTTGGCGTTGGGCGCGCGCTGTTGCTGGCGACGGCGGCGGGCATGATTGCCGGCGGATTTACCGTAATGGCCTTTGGCATGACGCGCGTTTTTGTTCCCCAGGATTTAACCTTCATGGGTCTCGAAAGGGCGGATCTGCAAAACATCAGCGACCGCTTGATACCGCTAATCGCGCACGATCGAGCGGGCTTTGGTGGAGCGATTTGCACGGCGGGCGTGACCGTGCTTTTCTGCGTTTGGTGTGGAACGCCCTCCCGGAGTCTCTGGCAAATATTATGTGTTGCGGGAGTCCTGGGGTTTGCCGCGGCAATAGGGGTGCACCCAGTTGTCGGCTACAACGACCTGCTTCATCTGACGCCGGCCATTCTCGGTGCGGGAATGTTTGTCGTTGGGTTGGCGCTGTGCTGGAAGCCGATAAACAAGTGATGAGGGATTATGAGTGATGAGTGATGAGTGATGAGTGATGAGTGATGAGTATGAAGATAGTTATTCCAGGCGGTTCGGGTCAGGTGGGAACGATTCTCGCTCGCGCGTTTCATGAGCGTGGCGACGACGTTGTTGTCCTGAGTCGCAGACCAGACGAGGTTCCATGGCGGCAAGTCGCGTGGGATGGCGAAACCGTGGGCGACTGGCTCGCGGAACTGGAGGGCGCCGACGCCGTGATCAACCTTGCCGGCCAAAGCGTGAACTGTCGTTACACGCCGGCAAACCGCCGCATCCTGATCGATTCCCGCGTGAACTCAACCCGGGTTTTGGGTCAGGCGATTGGGCAGACGAAAACTCCACCGCGCATTTGGCTCCAGGCCAGCACCGCGACGCTCTACGCTCACCGCCTTGACGCCCCCAATGATGAAGCCACGGGAATCATCGGTGGCAGCGAACCAAACGCACCGGACACCTGGCGCTTCAGCATCGACATCGTCAAGAAGTGGGAACGAGAAGTGATTGAAGCGGCGACGCCACAGACTCGCAAGGTCTTGCTGCGGTCGGCTATCGTGATGAGTCCTGATGCCGGCGGGCCTTTCGATATGCTTCTAAGATTGG
>DATKIS010000022.1:0-3737 GCA_035543975.1 Pyrinomonadaceae bacterium | reverse complement strand
GTTCTCATGAAGATAACCTCACCGAAGCTGCATACACTGCACCTTACGGCAAATGAAGAAGCGCTCCTCCGATGTCAGACTGCGTTGGAGCTAAAGGATCGGGGTTGTTACGAAGGCGCAGGCGAAGCGATGGGACCGTTGTGGACCCACGTGGGAGAACGTCCGAAGACTGAAGGGCTCTATCCTTCGGTTGCCGCTGAAGTCTTGCTCTGCGTCGGTATATTGACCAGATGGATCGGTAGCAAAGATCAACTGCTTAAAGAATCTCAGGATATGGCTAGAGATCTGATTAGCGAGAGTATTACCTTCTATGAATCAGCAGGTGACGTGAAGAAGATCGCCGCCGCGCGGGCGGAACTGGCTTATTGTTATTGGTGGGAAGGCGCACTAGACGAAGCGCGCATCATGTTCAACGAATCGCTCCAGAAATTGACTGTCGAGGGAAATACAAGAGCGACAGCCTTACTTGGCTTGGCAGTTGTGGAATGGTCGGCCTCGCGATACAACGAGGCCTGTCGGATCCTCACAGAAAACGTCTCCCTGTTCAACAAGATCACCAACCATGCCACGAAGGGCGCCTATCACAGTCAATTGGCAATGGTTCTTCGGGAGCTCGCTCCGTCGGAGAACCGGGATGATTATTTCATGCGTGCCGTAAAAGAATATGAGGAAGCTGATCATCACTTTAAACTCGCCAGGAATATTGTCTTTCGTTCTGATGTAAAAAATAACGTCGGTAACCTCCTGCGGCAGCTATCGCGATTTAAAGAGGCACATAAGTATGTGACAGAAGCTCGCCGACTGGCCATCAAAGTGAGGGACAAAGTCCGAGCTGCTCAGTTCGATGACACCAGAGCACAGGTTTTTATTGCGGAGGGAAAATTCAAAGAAGCGGAAGCGGTCGCGAAGAGCGCCGTGCGAGTCCTGGAAAAAAGTGGGCATCAATGCCTACTAACCGACGCCCTGGTCACCTACGGCATTGCGCTCGCGCGGCTTGGTCAGACGCAGCGCGCGCAGTTCACTTTTCAGAAAGCCATCGAAGTCGCGCACCAGGTGGGAGCGCTCAACAAAGCGGGGCTCGCAGCTCTGACGTTAATTGAAGAGTTGGAGGAACTATCACCTGACGCTTTGTATGCGGCTTACGACCGGGCGAGCGACTGGCTGGCTAAATCACAGAGTCAGGACTTGTTACTCAGATTGAATTCGGCAGCCCGAAGAGTTTTCTCAACTTTGCGTGGTGAATTGAAAGCCGAAGCGGCCACGGAGGCGATTCTCAACAAGCCCTGCAGTCTACCAACTGAAGTCCTGAAGTTTGAGGCAAGCTTGATCAGGCAGGCGTTAACCCAGGCCAATGCCAGCGTCACTCGGGCCGCCGCCCTCCTCGGAATGAGTTACCAGGGCCTCGCCTATGTGATTGGATCGAGGCACAAAGACTTGCTCAAGGAACGTTCTCCAATCCGGCGACGCTCCCGCAAGCTCGAACAAGTGGAACCACCCGCAACTTGATCGGCCGAGGATGCACGAAAGCGGCGTGCATCCCCGGTGCGCGGACACTTTCATCTCGAAAGAGATGGCAGTGTCCGAGGGCGCCACGTCTAAGGGTGAGCGTGGCGCGCAGGACCGGCACTTACAGGGTGCCGGTCCTGCTTTATTTTGGAACCCACTTCAGAGTCTCAACCCTCGAATACCTAAGCTTCGAAAACCCAGGGAAACTGTGATCAGGTATTCGCTCGGCTTAGCACACAAAACTGACCCAGACTCCCGAGTTTTCAAGAAAGCACTAAGGAAACCAGCGCTTGAGAACTTCCCCGCCACGCGCCCTAACAGACGCCACAACTTAGCAAGGGATTTTGCTTGACAGCGGAGGTTAAGAGAACTACGCTGCGCCTGTCAACAAAACTGAAGGGTTGCTCGTCGTTTCTTCACAGACGGCTTTTCACTCATTCCGCTAATGACAGCAATAACTCGTTAGCCTTGTCCCGGCTTTGGTAGCCGGCCAAACGTGTCCCTCAACCGTGATGCTCGCCGTTCACCAAATCTAAGGAGAACTCACATGCTCGGCCAGAAGAGTGTTGCCTCTAGCCTCGTTCGTTATGTGGTAGTTGCTTTGTTTCTTGTCGGCGCCGGTATAGCATCGGCGCAATCACCTGGGACATCGGCCGACAAAACGGAGACGAGGCCGGCGGCCAATGCGCCTGAGGCCCCCGTCCCTGCCACCAGCACGAGCGCGAGCCCACCACAGGCAGCCACGGCTAGTTCGGAGCTAATTCCAACGACATCTGTGGCCGACCACATCAGGTCTGAAGCGGTCGTGATGAATGCCGATGCTACGCCGAACGCCATACCAACCAGCGCCCCGCAGCCAACTCCTTGCCGGCAGATTAGCGCCGAGGTGGTGGCTCTGCCGCAGCCGATAATGCTAAACCGCCTGGGCGCTGCCGTGCCTGATGGATTAGTTTTCGCGCTTAAGAGTGACACGTTAGGATCAGGCAGCAGTATCCGACTTAAGGATGACAAGAGACCCCGTCCAATCGTATTGCGAGCGAATGTCGGAGACTGCCTGACGGTTACGTTCACTAACGCGATTCCGGCGACGAAATTTTCGACTACAACCAGACCCGGCGCCTCAATCTTTACGACCGAAGTCTCCCTCCACGTTCAGGGCATGCAGTGGTCGTCGGGTAGCAAAGACGATGGTTCCTTCGTGGGGACAAACGACTCGAGTCTGGCCAGCGCTCCGGCGGCGCCCGCTCCCTCGCCGAGTCCCATGCCTGGGGAAACACAGGTGTATCAGCTTTATGCGAAGGAAGAAGGCACGTTCCTCCTGTACACGATGGGAGACACGAGTTCCCAGGGCCTCCAACTCGAGCGCGGCCTTTTTGGCGCACTCAACGTCCAGCCTAAGGAGGCCGAGTGGTATCGCAGCCAGGTCACCGCTGACGACCTGGCAAAGGCCACTTACAACGCCAACAGCTTACCGGCTGGCGCTACTCTAAGTGCGGGAAGTTGCCTAGACACAGGCACAGGACCAGACCCAGTTCCGTGCACCTTTACGGTTTCAGGTAAGCCCGCAGTCAAAGTCTTCAAGAAACCTGATGGACGTCTGGAGACTCTGGATAAACATCCCCTTATTAACTACAGCGCCAGATACTCGGACGGGACTCCAATCCTGATGATGCTCGATGGCAGCAAGATTGTGCATAGCGATTTGACCGCAATGATTACCGGGCCAAATGCAGGAAGATTCTTCGGAACCACCGGACCGAATAAACCAGAGCCTCCCTGCAACGCAAACGATCTCGCCAACAGTAAGGGAGATCCGCTTTTTTGTAGTAACCCAGCGGCACCGGATCGAAAACAGCCTTACCGCGAAGTGACCATCATTTATCACGAGGCCATGGACGCAGTCACTGCGCAAGCCTTTCCGATTTTTAACGACGCGAGTATGAAGACGACCCTAGCAGCCGGGAAAGACGCTTTTGCGATCAACTACGGCACCGGCGGAATTGCCGCTGAGGTTTATGCCAACCGCATCGGCCTGGGCCCGATGGGATCTTGCGTGGATTGCAAGTTTGAAGAGTTTTTCCTGAGCGCGTGGTCGGTGGGCGATCCAGCGATGCTGGTTGATCGTCCGGCTAACGTTAATATTCCGGTGCCGGCGCCGGCGCCGCCGCCACCGGCGCTGCCGCCCGTTCCACCGCCTCCACCGCTATGTACGGGCGCGCAGCTGGGAGATA
>DATKIS010000021.1:0-3868 GCA_035543975.1 Pyrinomonadaceae bacterium | reverse complement strand
GGCGGATGGACAACCAGTTCCGGGTGCTGACCAAGCAAAAGCATGAGCAGCGTGGATCCGGTTCTTCCCAGCGTTGTGATCAGTGCCGGCTGAATTCCGTCCTGGCTCGCGCTGGTGAGAGCCGATCGCCGACCATGAATTGTGGCCAGCAGAGATCGTGAGTCCGTTGTCACCACCTCGATCCGGATCTCGAACTTACGGGGAAGACTCGACAGCTGAAACACGCCTTGGAAACCGCAAAACGGATTCGCAGGTGCCTGGATCGAAGCAACTACATCCCGGCGCTCCCGATTGACTTGCCAGCTGACGATCGGCCGAGCCTCGCTGATGGCCTCGATGGTAAGTTCGTCGGTATCACGGTGCAGGACCCATCCGCTAGCCAGCAATGCATAATGGTTTTGCTGCACGCCTGCGGCGGGTGTATCAATACCCCCACCCCAGAAGAATTGCGGGTTGAGGTCACCCCGCACCACGTCCAGGATTTCTACTTCGGCCATAACGTTTATTAGTCAATCAGCTTAATGCGATGTTGGACATCGGCGCGCATTCACAAGAGATAGAGGCTTCTGAGCACTAACAATCATTTTGAAGTTCAAGTTAGCATAATCAAATCACGTGGGGCTATTATCCGTGTTTCGCAAAATCCCGGTAGTTCTCGATTCCCGCGAGACCAACGTTGAACTTGAAACTATAGGGCAGGCTCGTGGCCCCTGCCACCTAACCCATAATTTGCCCAATCATCCAAGCACAGGCGAACGCAGGTTGAAGTCACGCAAGTCGAACGGGAAGTTATACCTCGATCGGCTGGGCGCAAAGGAAAACTGGGCAGCCGTCGCTTTGCTAGCGCTCCTGGTTATCGTCGCCTTTGCCAATGTGGTCTTTGCAGGCAAGTCTCTCGTTCCGTCTGAAAACATGAATCCGCTCGATTGGCGGCCGACGGAGCAAAACTACGGCCCCGGCTTCGTACCTCACGAGGTGTGGGCGCGCCGCGGGCTTGAAATTGCCGTTAACTACCGGGACCCGGGCGCATCAACCCACCAGATGGAGCCCGCCCAGGAACTCCTGCGTCGTAGCCTGCGACGTGGTGAATTTCCTTTCTGGGACCCTTACGCCGGCGGTGGGACCCCTTCATTCGCATCTCTGATTCCAGCCTACCTTTTTCCACCGTCTTTGGCGGTCGTTCTCCTGGGGAATGGCAGCCTCGTCAAGAACATCTACATTCTGCTGCTGACGTTAACCGCCGGGGTTTTGACCTATTTCCTTTTGCGCCGGCATGGCTTGAGCTGGCCGGCGTCGATCGCCGGAGCCGTGGCGTTTACCTTTTCCGGGGCGGTTATTCAAACCGTTCCTTCCGGACTCGGACAGCCGGTCGCCTTTTTCTCGTTGCCCCTACTCGTGACTGCTCGACTGCTGGATCGGCCCAGCGCCCGGCGAACGGCGGAACTCGCGCTGGCGTTTGCTTTCGTTGCCCTGGCTTCGTTTCCTCCGATCCTGGTTCAGGTGTTCGGCACCTGCGTTGTCTACCTGGTGGTAGCGTTGACTCTTCGGGCACGCGGCACACGCGCATCCGCTCTGGGTTGGTTCGCCGCCGGCGCACTCACCAGCCTGGCCGTGGTGGCTGTGGCTTATTTGCCGGCGTTGCCCGTGATCGCGGACGCGACGCACATCAGGCAGTACTACGCGCACGCCGCCCTCGATGTTATTCGGCCGCTATCTTTCATGCAGTTGCTCTCGCCAACCATCATGGGTGGGGCGACGATCTACGCAAACCCTCCGCTGGTGAGTCCGGGGGGCGGGTTTCTCTATTATGTGGGTGTCATTCCGCTCTTGCTGTCTGGAGTCGGGGCGTTACTTCCGGCGGAGCGCCAGGCTCGCGCGCTCAAAATCACCGCCCTCGTGGCGGGCGGAGTGGCCCTGGCAAAAGTTTTCGGCCTACCGCCTTTTCAATGGGTGATTCACGTCCCGGTCTTACGAAACGTTCACTACGGCGCATACTTTGGAATTGTCGTCGCATACGCAATCGCAATTTTGGCTGCGCTTGGATTTGACGCTTTCGTAAAGCGCCATGCCCGCGGCTGGGCGATCGCGGCGAGTGGTGCTGCTCTGGCAGCCTTGCTGATTTGGCTGCGCGTCTTGGCCGCTCGTCGCGGGGTGCACCTTTATCCTGAGGGCTGGCGGTGGATCGCCGACTTCCGGGTACTGGTTCTTTTCAGTTGTCTCGGAGTCGCCTTCGGGTTTTGGGCTACTCGCTCAACCCGGGCTGCTCGCGTGGTTGTCATTCTCTTGTTGACGGTACTGGCGACCGAAGGAATTGCGAATAGCGTCTATCCACGGCCACGACGATGGAACGTCTGGCAACACCCGCCGCGTTTTGTCGAGCTAATCACCGAACGCAACACCGGCGGACGAGTTCTACCGCTGCCCCTTTATCCAGCCAACACGGGAGTGGTTTTCGGTCACCCGACGATCGACTCTCTCACGCTCTTTACGTCGCCACGGCTCTTCGAGTTTTACCGACGTTACTTCTCCTCCAATATCGGCAACTTCCTCTCCGGCACCCAGCGCATTCCCCCCGAACGCATCCTGGATGCGGCGAATATCGAGTATTTAGCCATCTCGCCGGCCGCCCACACCAACGTCGCCGAAGCAACCCGCAGGGGGTACGAAGCGATGTTTTCAGATGGTTACATTAAACTTTTTCGACGGGCCACACTGCCGCGCTACTCGCTCGTGTCGGGATACCGCATTGCGCCAAACAGGGAGGCAGCGCTCGAAGCCCTGAATACATTGCCGGCAGCCGAAGTGATGCTTGAGGAGGCGCCTTCATTCTTGTCGAATCCGTCAGCTGCAGCTACAGCGGCGCTTCGGGTCGAGAGGTTTTCGCTGAACGAGGTCGAGATTGCGGTCGATTCAACAGCCCCTGCCTTGCTGGTTTGTTCGGAAAGCAACATGAATGGCTGGTCCGCAACTGTAGACGATCGTCCGGTGCCTATACTGACGGCTAACTATGCCTTCCGAGCCGTTGAGGTGCCTGCGGGATCACACCGGATCCGCCTTCGCTACCGGCCTCCAGGTCTTAATGCCGGATTGCTGATTTCTGCCGCGGGACTTATGGGGTGTTTGTATGGTTTGCGCCGGAAGCCACCGGCACCACTTTCACCGGAATCGTAAGTGCGTCAGCCCCAAGGTCACCAAACCAGACCACCAGCTCCTGCAGGAGTTCAAAGGAAAGTATGTAGTCACCCGGCTCCTCTGGCACGGGTACGACCACTTCCAGAGTTACACTTTCACCCGGCGCCACGGGTTTCACCAGATCAACCCGCTCTCCCAGGTGCTGCGAACCGGCCACATGTTTGCCGGCCGGGACCAGGGAGTAACAGAGGCGAACTGCGTAGCCACCGCTTTGTTCCTTTGGGTCAGCTGTAGCCTTGTCAGGCCACGTCTTGTCTCCAGTGTTGGTGAAGGTAACGGTAACCGGAAGGGATGTTCCGGCTGTCAGGGGGCTTTGAACCTTGATAGGCGTCCAGCTCACTTTCGTCCCCGATGCCGGCAGGGGCTCAGCCGCAGACGGAACCGGCGCCTCCTTAGGCGAGACAGCGTCAAAGGCTGCTGGATTCTCGCGCCTGCCACAGGCCGACAGAATCATGATGGCCAATAGAAAACAACCGCAGCGAAAAAACATGGAGCACCTCCAGCTTGAATTCCCGCAATGCTGCTTGGGTCCGGCTTTGCCCGTTCCTGGGTTTCGGCGCGAGTTGGGAAAGCGGTCACACCGACTTTCTCGCCACGATGAAAAACTGGGCGCCAAACAAGGACCAGAGAAAAGGAAGTCGAATATATAGGCTCACCAGCCAGGGCCAGCTCGGGA
>DATKIS010000020.1:0-5298 GCA_035543975.1 Pyrinomonadaceae bacterium | reverse complement strand
GTCAGCGCCCGCGCGCAGGACTTGAGCAGCTATTTCAAAGGCACGAATGGTGCGTTTGTCGTATACGACTTGAAGAATGATCGCTACGTACGTTACAACCCGCACCGATGCCGCCAACGATTTAGCCCCAAATCAACCTTTAAGATTCCCAACTCTCTGATCGGCCTGGAAACAGGAGTTATCCGCGACGCTGAGTTCGTTATCCCCTGGAACCGGGAGAAGTATCCACCGGCTGGTTGGAGCCAGGAACCATTTATTCACTGGCCCGAAGACCATACGCTTAGGTCAGCAATCAAATATTCGGTTCTGTGGTATTACCGGGAAGTGGCCCTGCGAGTGGGCAGTCAACCAATGAAGAAGTATGTCGCGTCATTCAACTACGGAAACAAAGATGTCTCCGGTAGAGTTGATAACTTCTGGCTTAACAACGTCCTGAAAATCTCAGCCGACGAGCAGGTGGAGTTTTTAAGAGCACTCTACACGGGGCGTTTGCCCGTCTCTAAACGCTCGATCGGCATCGTTAAGGACATCCTGGTGCTCGAGAAGACGCCGGCGTACCAGCTTAGCGGAAAAACCGGGGGTGGTCCGATCAGCGAAGGAGTTGTGATCGGATGGTTCGTTGGTTACCTGGAAAGCAATGGCAACGTTTACTTCTTCGCTACCAACATCGAGGGGGCCAGCTTTCTGGAAATCCGTGACCAGCGCATAGGGTTGACGAAGCAGGTACTCAAGGCGTTAGGCTATTTCCCAAACTGAAGCAGCTATATCTGAACCAAATGAACTTAATCGACAAGTTTAGCCGCCGATTCCCCGATCCCTACCGTTACCTACGCTTCCGCACTGAAGCTCTGAGGTTAGGCTGGGGCGAATGGCGAAGCAATCTCAGCGACGAATCACTTCCAGTGCCGCCCCCGGTTTTAAGGTTTAGGGTACACGGTAGTGTAGAAGTTGGGAGCTACCTGGAAGTCGGGCAAAACTGCGCTCGCGACATAAAACAGATGCTCAATTCGGTCGGCAAAGATTTCCACGCCTTCACTCAGATCCTGGATTTCGGCTGTGGGAGCGGACGGGTGATGCGGTTTCTTAGGGACGGGCCAGAATCTTGCCATCTATCCGGAACTGACATCGACAAACACGCGATCCGCTGGTGCCGACGGCATCTAGGCTTTGCATCCTGGAGTTCAAACAGTGCGCTGCCACCCACCACTTATGCCGACCAAACATTCGATTTCATCTATGCCATATCAGTCTTTACTCACATCAATGAAGAGATGCAGTTTGCGTGGCTGAGGGAATTGAAACGCATAACGAAGCCCGGTGGTATTTTGATATTGACGGTCCACGGTGAGTTTGCGGCTGATGGTTTTCCCGCCGACACCAAAGCGCTGATCGCCGAGCAAGGCTTCTTTTATACCATCCAGCAGACTGGCCGGTTCAAGCTGGATGGATTGCCGGATTTTTACCAAGCCACCTATCATTCGCGGGCCTACATTGAGGATCGATGGTCTAAGTTTTTCAAGATTATCGGTTATGTGGAACGCGGATTAAACGGACATCAGGACGCAGTGATTTTACAAAACCAATAGAGTCACTCCGCATATGTTGCGCACAACGAAGTCACCTCGAAGCACCAGGCAATTTTTTTGGCTGTTAGTGTTTCTAACGGGTGTCCTGGTGCTGGGAGCGCGACCGTCGATCGCTCAAACCGCCCTTTACGCGGAAGGCCCTGACGTGTCGCGCTGGATGGCAGAACGCGCGCGGCGTGCGAGCATGGGGCGGCCAGAGCACGTGCGCGTGCCACTCGTGCGGCGGTCTGACGGGTGGGGCTGTATTTGCCCGGAATACTACATCGGGTTGAGCACCGGCACCGCCGGTGGTGCAACCTGGATTGAACCGCGGTTTGTCCGGTCAAACATGCGACCTCAAAAGAACCTGATCGTCTTGGCCGAAGGTTACTTCACCGGCCGGCGACCGAGACGTGATCTGCGCTCAAATCGAGAGGAGCCCAAAGAGTGGATCTACCGACTCTGGGAATTTCGAGTCACCAAAATCCGCCGGCTACCTGCGAACCACGAGTTCTACAATGAGGAAGCGCCAGAGAATCGAGTCGTCGTGCTGGGCAATGCTTCTGGCCCAAAAAGCAGATAGCGGGTCAGTCTAATTGACAGCGTTTCGCGTTGAATGAAGTTAGCGCTCTCCTCTGCCTCACTTCCGATCCCATTGCAGTAACGAAACCTCTCACGGGCTTGAGCTCAAACAGTCGTCAATGAGCTGCTCCCGCGCTCAATCTCCCGCCAGAATCGGCGTCATAAACTTTTCCGAAAAAGATTAGAGCTCTCCGGTCTTATTTACGCGTTATCAGTAAGCCTCAACGAGACCCGGTCCGCCGGGGTTGGTTAATGCCACTGACTATCAGGCTCGCCACCCCGGCCCCGCCTCTCTGAGTTACTTATTGGCCGCTTACTCCTCAGGACACGTTATGACGCCGCTAGACCTGGTTGGACTGACACCTCTGATAGATCGCACGGCCGGCCGGCCTGAAGTGATCATCGGCCTCATTGACGGTCCGGTGGAGATGAATCACCCCGGCTTGGCCAGCGAGCATATTCGAGATATCGGTCACGCGGGCGGAGCCTGCACTCACGGCAACAGTGTCGCCTGTTTACACGGAACCTTTGTCGCAGGAATCTTGAGCGCCAAACGCGGATCGCCGGCTCCGGCTATCTGCCCCGGCTGCACTTTGCTGATAAGACCTGTATTTACTGAGGGAGTTGCCGGGAATGCCGGAATACCGAGCACCACCCCGCAGGCTTTGGCAGCGGCGATTATCGAGTGTGTAGACGCAGGTGCGCGCTGCATCAATTTGAGCCTCGCACTGGCCCAACCATCTTCCAGAGGCGAACGCGAGTTAGACCAGGTGCTCAATCATGCCCGCCAAAGAGGAGTCATCATTGTCGCTGCAGCGGGGAACCAGGGAACGCTTGGGAGTACTGCTATTACGCGACATACCTCAGTCATTCCCGTAGTTGCGTGTGACCTGAGAGGACGACCAACCAGCGAGTCAAACCTGGGAAGTTCCATTGGCGGGCGCGGCTTAAGTTCCCCGGGAGAAGCCATTGCCAGTCTTGGCGCCGCAGGCAAATCCCTTACGTTCGGAGGAACCAGTGTGGCGACACCTTTTGTGACCGGCGCCATTGCATTGTTGTGGTCCGCATTTCCCCGGGCGACCGCGGCCCAAGTGAAGTTCGCTATTACTCGGGGGCACGCCCCTAGGCGAATGTCGGTAGTGCCGCCCTTGTTGAACGCCTGGGCCGCCTATCAATTCATGAAAGCCACCAGCTGAGCGCGTAGGTCTATGAAAGAAGTTACAGATAAAAACCCGAAGAAAGACAGGCAAGCCAATGCGCCACACACCGTGCGCCTTCCCGGCTTCGTCCTCGAAGAAGATGTGGGTCTCGGCAATTTGGTCAAGCAAGTCACATCCAGCTTCGGAATCAGACCCTGCGGCGGGTGTAAACAACGGGCCGCCAAACTCAATCGGTGGCTCGTGTTCACCGGCAAACGGCATCAATAACCGAACCGAATTCAATTCTTGAGGAGATCAACCATGGAGCTAAACGATGTGAAAGAACAACCATTCAACCAGGCTGCGGCAAGTCAGGGTCTGACGGCGATTACCCCAGCCCAGGATTTCGACTCTATGCCAATCGATAATGAATCATCCTGTTCGAGTTGCTCCGGCGGGGCGGCCTCAATGCCCGTTTCGTTCGTCTATGCGTTGGGCCGAATCGAGACGCGTTTCCCAAACCTCGCCGCGGAAAAGGAATTTGCACAGGCGACTGCCCGGACCGATACGGCCGGGAAAACCGATCAACAGACCTTCTACTCAGTACTGTCTAAACCCGAGAACCGTTACCTTATCCGGCAGCTCTGTTGGGTATTGACCATCCAGGGACTGGAAACCTATCTGCTATACCCGCGTAATCCAGGGGACCTGGCTCTCCTGGTGGAATCACTCCGTCCGGCGCCCAACCCCAGCGACATCGACGTGGTGATCGGAGTTCGCGGTCCTATCGCCCCGCCGGAGATGTGCAACGGACTGATGGTTCCCATCGTCGGCTTCGACCAGATTTATTCGTTCGACCGAGATTCGCTAATCAAAGCCATTCCCAAGCCGGAGAAAATTACAGCCGCGCAGTTTCGCCCAATGGCCGAGGAACTGTTCGACAGAATCAGGCAACTGACCGACAACTCCGGGAACACTGATGAGCACCGAGCCTTGAACTATCTGGCTATGCGTTACCCAGCCATCTACGCCAAAACCGCCGACGAATTCGCCCGAGACTTTTCACTGACGGGGGTCGAGGCGCGTCCGTCGCCCTTGGGCGGCACCCGTAATATTGTCGAAGTCATCTTCGCCTATACCGACCGCAAGACTGATTTCACCGAGAAGTTTAGCGTGCGGTGCGACATGACCGATGAGTTCCCATTCCTGCACTCCAAGTTGTTGCCTTACTTAGACCGATAATTGCTCTCAAACAAAAGAAAGTTGGAACTAACATCATGAAAATTCCTGGATTTACCGCCGATGTTTCCCTCCGAAATCGAGCCTCCGGCAGTCACGCATACCCGCGGACTATTCGGTTCGGAGGGAAACTGGGGGCCTTAGTACTTCAAATGCGGAACCGTGGCGGCAGTGTTGTCTGTACTTCCAAAGGTTGCTCCTGCAGTAGCGAAGAACGGTGCAACGCTATGTTTAGTGAACCAGGCCTCTGCGGTGAGATTGCGTCCTGTAACGAGCGCGGTTGCCGTTGCTCCTATTAATCTACGGTGTCCTCTCGCACTGCCGTAAAACACTCAACTGACGAGTTTGAGGTGCGTCGCGACCGAAAGTCGACTCTACCGGTTGACGGTAATCCGATAACCAAGGAGGTATACACATGACCATCCCGAGATGAGGCTCAATTTCATGCCAACAAAAATTGTTCTACCTGGTGATCGTTGAATTCACAACACAGTGGAAGGGAGCTAAGAAATGAACTTACCAATGTTTTCTGCGGAACAATCGCTCTACAGATCCGGAACATACCGAACGATGAGCTCGGCGAACCTATTGATGACGCCATCCTCGGTAATGCTGCAAGCAGGTCCCGGCCGTTTTGGTAATTTTGGGGGCTTTCGTCTTGGAGTACTTGAGCCTCGAGAGCCGACGTGTTCGCGGTGCGTTTACACATGTCACGAGGTCTCGTGCGGACCGGATTGTCGCGAACAGAGATGCGAGGATGTGTGCACCAGCAT
>DATKIS010000019.1:0-2665 GCA_035543975.1 Pyrinomonadaceae bacterium | reverse complement strand
GTCCCCAGCGCGGATGCCCGCCGGGGATCTGGTCGACACAGAGCAAAGCGCCGTCGAGCCGGCGCACTCCAAAGCGGCGTCGAGCCGGCGCAGACCAAAGCGCCGTCGAGCCGGCGCACTCCAAAGCGGCGTCAAGCCGCCGCAGACCAAAGCGCCGTCGAGCCGGCGCAGACCAAAGCGCCGTCGAGCCGGCGCACTCCAAAGCGGCGTCGAGCCGCCGCACTCCAAATTACGGGAGCAGTTGCTCTGCCTCCGTCACCTGAAACAGCCACGACGTGCGTATCTGAAATCCGACCGCCATCACCACCAGCGCCACTTCCACCAGCAGCAGAACTGCGACGGGACCCCACTTTGGTTTGGATACCGAACGCATCGGCCAAACGGAGAGGGCCAGCAACAGCAATAGTATGACCGGCGCCCCGAACATGAGTGCCGGCAGCAGGAGCGAGAGGGTGTTCGCTGCACTGATGATGCCGGTGGTGCCAGGAAAGAGCGCTTCGATCATTAACGTCTGGCCCCAGGAGAACAGAGATACCGGCAGAATCCCGAGGGCCCCGGCGAATAGGAAGAACCAGACGGGCGGAGAAGCTGTTTTAGTGTCCACGAACATCCGAATCATGTGCACCACCAATCCGACCGCGCCGACTACGATCGCCAGATAGAGAGCGACGAGCACTGCCACGTTTGCCTCGGCCAAGCCACGCGCAACGGCGCCTATGCCCGCCGCCTCGGCATCTCTCATTGCCAGGAAAGCTCGCCTGACAAGCAGAGCGCTAATCCCAGCGCCCGCAACCGCGAGTCCGAAACTAAAGGCCGGAACAAGACGAGGTACGACCGCCACTCGCAGAGGAACAGCGTTCTTGTCCGGGGAGACCAATGGGATTGTGATTCTCATGTTTCCTCTGACCGCGCAAAAAAATAACCCGGCGTAGCAGGCGAATCAACTCACAGGACACCAACCTGCGTTCGATCTGCGTCTTGTCTTTAGGGTCCTGCCATTCGTCGAGAATTTTGATGAGGAAGCTACTCCTTGGAGTGCGCCGGCTCGACGGCGCTTTGGGCCCTCGGCGGCTTGACGCCGATTACGCACAGCCCCCTCAACGCACGAAGGCTGCGTCAAGCCGCAGCCAACCAAAGCGCCGTCCAGCCGGCGCACTCCAAAGGGCGCGGCTCGGCAAATGTGTTGTAGCGTCTAGGATTCTAGTTTATAAGATGCCGTGCGCGCATTTCATTTTCCTACGCTCTGGAGATATGCGGTGAATCCATTTGACTAGTCCTCTCCAAACATATCTCACCCACCTCGGTCCTGCACGTGCCGATGATCAAAGCCCTATTCGATCAGATCGCGACGCCTACACAACTTCGCGACCTCGATATCGTCGAAGTGCTCGACTGGACGACTGCCGTTCTCAACCGCGTCGATCGCAAAGCGTTCTTCGAGAACTTTGAAGAAGATCACGCGGTGCAGTACTTCTACGAACCATTCCTGCAAGCATTCGATCCTGAACTACGCAAAGAGCTGGGCGTTTGGTACACGCCGCCCGAGATCGTCAAGTAAATGGTCGCGCGCGTTGACACGGTGCTGCGCGAGGAACTGGAGATCTTTTCCAATGACCAGTCGTTGAACGAGCCTAGCGCCAATCTTTCGGCGAAAGCCCGCACCTATCTCGCTTCGCTTGGGATCAAGGACGCAGATGATGAAGAAACAGCGGCGCTGATTTGGAGACACGCACTCGCCATCGGCTACTCGCCAACATACCTTAGCGAGAACGCCGATGGGATTCGGGGTGACTGGCCGCGGGTTCCACTTCCCGCAACCAAGGAAGCGCTGCTCCATTCCGCCGAACTCGGTCGAAGGATTGCGGCGCTACTCGACACCGAACAAGGTGTAGACGGTGTGACGACAGGCGGAATCACCGAACCGCTGAAATCTATCGGCGTTGTTTCAAATGCCAGTGCCGGCTCGCTCAATCCAAACGAAGATCTGAAGGTCACGGCAGGTTGGGGGCACGCGGGAAAAGGCGGCGCGACCATGCCCGGCAGAGGCAAGCTTTTCGACCGCGACTACACGCCAGCCGAACGCGCATCAATCGAAAGGGGCGCGGCCCACCTCGGTCTTTCCATTGACGAAGCGTTCGCGCATCTGGGCGAGCGCACTTGCAACGTCTATCTCAACGACGTTGCCTACTGGAAGAACATTCCCGAGCGTGTCTGGGAATACACCATTGGCGGCTACCAAGTGATCAAGAAATGGCTCAGTATCGCGAGCTTGAGTTGCTGGGCCGCCCGCTCACGCCCGACGAAGCGCGGGAACTAATGAACATGGCCCGCCGCATCGCCGCGATTGTGCTACTCGAACCGGCACTCGACGTCAACTATCAAACTATTAAAGACGCAACCTACCCGTGGCCACTCTAGTAACCCACCCAGGGGAGTACTGGTCATATGCCGCCTGCGAGTCCTCCCTAACGGTCGGGCTACTGCGTTGACCCAAGTCTAAGAATGTTGGGATAGGTCAAGCCCCTCTGTGCGGCGATCTCTTCAATGCTAACATTCTTGCGAACCCCATTACACCGAAAGAGACAGAACACAATTTTCAGGGGCAAGGCCTTCGGCCTTCGTTCGGTGCTTCTGCCTCAAAGATCGAAATGGACCGAAGCCGAGG
>DATKIS010000018.1:0-3551 GCA_035543975.1 Pyrinomonadaceae bacterium | reverse complement strand
GCAACGTGGATCTCGACAAATTGTCAGCGCTGGAAGGCCAATTCGGAATCCCCGACCTGGGAATTGATTCGAAGCCCAAGAAAAAAAACTGATTCGTCCATATCGCCGGCCTTAGCGAGCAATGTCAGAACCGCCTGCGTAAGCGGGCGGTCCCAGGTGCAGCAGATTCAACCGGAACAAACCAAGGACTACGACCATGAAGAAGCCGATCACCATCGCCATTCTGTTCCTTGCGGTCGCGTGTGTGACCCCGCTATGCCGCAGTCTTACCAATCTGGCTATGGCCAAGGTTGACGACTTCAACGCCGCCGTAAAGGTCGTTGAGCGGTTTTATGGCGTGAAGCACAAGAGCATTCCCTTTCTGGCCCGGGCCGGAATAAAGACCGCGACCGCCGTCGCGCGTGTCAGTGGAGGACAGCGGCGGCAAATAGCCGAGGCCGGCAGCATCCAGGTCGCTTACTTTGAAGATCAGGACTTTAACGCCCAGGGAAATCTTGCCAACTTCAAATACTCAATGAACGCAGCGCTGGGGAGTTGGAGCCCGCTCCTCCAAGTCGCTGAGAGAGACGAGACCCAGACCCACGTCTATCTACGTGAAAACAACGAAAAGTTTAATGTTCTGGTCGTGGCGCTGGATCGGCACGAGGGCTGTGTGGTCCAGGTGACGATTTCACCGCAAACGCTGGCCACGCTACTCAAAGATCCGAATGACATGGGCCGGGCCATAGCTGCCGAAGCCACAACTGACGACCAGTAAAAACCCACCACATGAAACTCTGCCTTCAAGAAACTGGAGTGACCACAATGAATTCCCTTACGCCCTTCATCCAATTCGGCAAAAGGCCTGTACTCGTACTTAATATGCTCGCTTCGTGTTTAGCCTTCCTGTTTTGTCTGACAGCTGGAGTTCAAGCCCAGGAAGTCGCTGACACCATCAAGGTAAACACTCGAGTCGTGTTCATGGATGCGCTGGTCAAAGACAAACGCACCGGCGTGCCCATTTCAGATCTCAAAGCCGAACACTTCCAGGTCTTGGACGATGGCACGCCACGGACGATCTCTTACTTCACCCGCGAGGGACAGGCCCGCAAACCACTCGCGCTGGTTTTGATACTGGATCTTCGCAGCGATGGCGCTGGTAGATACTTGAAGCGACCGGAAGTTCTCAAAGTAGTGGCCGAGGAACTTGCCAAGCTCTCGCCGCAGGACGAAGTCGCAATCCTGGCGATGGACATCAATGGCGAAGATGAAAAGCGCCTCTGGTTGAGCGGCTTCACCCGTGACCCTAAAGAATTAGTCGCCGCCCTCGCCAGGGCGCCACAGTTCATCGACGTGGATCCGGCGACGGCTGACGCAAGGGCCGGGAAAACCACCGAGAAAAATGATGCCGGCCACGGCTCCAGTATCACGTGGGGATCCGACTCTTCTGCGAAGAAGTCATCTGAAGCCACCGAAAAGAAAAATGACGGCTCCGAGCGTGAACGCACCGTCGCGGAACCAAAGCCGGGTGACGCGGTTGAGGTGGAAGTAGTCAAGGGTAAAAACGGCGCGACCGTAACTCGTACAACCAGAAGAGACGGCTCCATCGCCGTCAAACGCACCAACAAAGATGGCGATGTGGTAGTCGACCTTGGTGACATCTACGATCTGGCCGCTGCGGTTAAAGACACCACTCGCAAAGCGAAGCTCGAACGACCAAACTCCCAACTCTCCATCGTCTACGTCTCCGATGGCATCAACCCAATCTTTTTCGAAGACCGTGACGCAACCCAGGAGTTGCTGATTCATTCGAACGCGATCTTCAATTCTCTGACGGCTGAGATGAGAACGCTCTTCAAGTTGCTAATGCCGATTGCCAAACCAATCGCCGGCACGATGGGAATCAGCGTTTATGGCGCGTCGAAACGCCTGGCCCAGCAAACCGGTGGTGAAGCAGTGAAGGTCAGCCGGGTGAAAGATTTCAGCACTGGCCTGAGCCGGATTATCGGCAACCTGACCGCGCGCTACAGCCTCGGATTTGCCCTGGCGGAAGATGAGCAGGACGACGGCCGGCTCCATAACCTGGAAGTGCGGGTGAAAGCGCCGGATGCGAAGGGAAAGTTGCGCAAGCTGGAGGTCAGTTCGCGGCAAGGTTACTACATGTCGGAAACGCAGCCGAAGCCGGAGACGGCGGCGAAGGCGCAGTGAACAGGGTAACCCGCGGAGCGGGTGACAGCGTAAAGCCTGGGGTGGAGCGCAGCGGAACCCCAGGGATCAGTTCGTGATGATAAGAGGAACCCGCGGAGCGGGTGACAGTCTCAACGAGAAGGGCCTGTCACCCGCTCCGCGGGTTCTTAATTGGTTCGATTAGCGTTCTTGGGGTTCCGCTTCGCTCCACCCCAGGCTTTACGCTCTCACCGGCTCCGCGGGTTATGAATGTGCTCTTGGCGACTCATCAAGCCCAGAGCGCGGCCCATGTGCTGGGTCCACAAACTCCGTCGTTCGTTAAACCCTTCTTGCCCTGGAAAGCAACCACAGCCTTCCTCGTACCCGGGCCGAAGTTGCCATCCGCAGCGATTGCATAGCCGAGAGTTGCGAGTTGCTGCTGCATGGTCTTGACCGCGTCACCCTTGCTGCCCTGGCGCAGCGCCGAGCCGGGATAAGCCGGACTTCCACCTGCGGGCGTGGAACCAACCAATACCGCCGACGCGGCAGCGTCGCTGGCCGTCGCAACTGACGCGGAGGCGTCAACCGCGTCATTCTTATTCAAAACCTGCTTCGCCCGGTTGTAATACTTGGTTCGATCATCGAGGCCGTTGTACCCGCCGTTGATGCGCTTGGTGATCTGCTTAAAATCCTGCTGATCCGCCAGCGGGTTGAGCCCATTCAGTTTCCAAAACTGGCCGGCGACGCGAAAGCCCACTTCTTTCGTCGCCGCAACAGTCGGATTGTTAATCAGGTCAAGGCCAAGCAGACCGCCATACCTCTGGTAGTTTGCTCGCCCGGTCAATTGGATCGGCCCGCGACCCTTGTAACGTTTGCCATCCCCAGGCTGCGTATTGCCGAGGTCCTTGCGCCCTTCATAAGCTGAACCTGAGGCAAGCTCCTCCATGTATCTCAGTTCGCCTGACTCATGGGCCAACTGAGCAAGGAAGGCAGCTTCGCGCAGGTAGCTCGTTATCTCAAACTCCTGCATCGCTTGTTGAATGAATGGCAAATAATCGGCGCGCTTGGCGGCAGCGCAGTTGGGCATGATTTGTCTTAGTTCGTCATCGGTGACCATTTTGCGGATTCTCCAGGGTGAAAGTGGAAAGCCATTCTTGCGTGAGTTCGATCCTCTTGAGTTACGCTTTAGAGACTAGAGGTCGTCTGTTTGAATTCTATTGAAAGACGCTGGGAGATTATCGCTGCGGTCGCAAGGTGTCAATTATTTTAGCGAGCAAACAAAAACGGCCGGCCGCGGGGCGCTACCAGTCAGAACCACCTGCGTCAGCGGGTGGTCTGTCCGAGCAGAGTCGACCGGGGAAAGAGCCACCCGCTGACGCAGGTGGTTCTGACTACCGCAATCGCAA
>DATKIS010000017.1:0-4286 GCA_035543975.1 Pyrinomonadaceae bacterium | reverse complement strand
CGACGCGGTGCCATGGTACCAGGGCATTGAGTACTACCTGGCGCTCCGGCGTCTGGGCAAAGAGGTTTACATGTTCAGCTACAACGGCGAGAAGCATGGCCTGCGCAAACGAATCAATCAGAAAGATTACACGCGACGGTTGCAGGAGTTTTTCGACCACTTTCTGAAAGGGACGCAAACCAGTGAGTGGATGGAGAAAGGCATTCCTTACCTTCAACGCGAGAAAGAGAAAGAACAATATCGCCTGGCGGACAAGGAGTCGGCGCCACAGCCCCAGCATTAGCGGCTGGATCGGTTTGTCTGGCGGCGTCTGGTGACCAGTCCGCGTTAGCTCCCGATTGAAAATAGCCCAGCAGTTCACGTCCGGGCTCGCTGAAGACCTTAGATCCGTCCGTGAAGCGGACGACTGAATGCAAGGGCCCGCCGGCCCCGGTCTACAATTTCAGCCGTCCGCTACCCGGACTACAAATCTTCTCGCTCGTCATTCCCAGCGATGAATCGCTGGGCTACTGTCAGTCGTCCGCTTATCGCGGACTGGCCTGTGAGTCAAAAGTCCATTGCCATTCATATCACTACCATCATCGCCGCTGGTTCCCGGCACCAGTCCAGTCGAGATCTACTACCGCGATGAAGGCAGCGGGCCACCGCTGGTCCTATTGCACGGCGGCTGGGGCTACGGCCTGAATCCCTTCAACTACCAAATCGCTAAACTGCGAGACGAGTTCAGAGTGATCGGTCCGGATCGCTCAGGCTATGGGCGCTCAACCCATCTGGGCGAGCATCAGGAACTTTCGGCAGATTTTCACTACCGGGCTGCCTCGGAGACTCTGGCCTTCCTGGATGCACTTGGTATCGAGCGCGCCTCTTTCTGGGCCCACAGCGATGGTGCAGTCGTCGCCGCCATCATCGGGTTCACTGCCCCTGAGCGCGCCAGCGGCCTCGTGCTGGAAGCCTTCCACTACTACCGGTTCAAGCCCCGCTCACGCGAATTCTTTGAAAGGCTCGTGGCTAACCCGGAGGCCCTGGGCCCCGAATTATGCGGGCGGTTTGCCCTGGAGTTTGGCGCAGCCGATTGGCGCCAGTTAATCAGCAGCCATGCGAAGGCGTGGATGCAAATGGCAGCCGAAAGCGGTGACCCGAACGTTGGCGCTTTCCGGGATCCTTATGCCGGCAGACTCAGGGAGATTAGGTCGCCAACTCTGGTGATTCACGGCAAACTTGACCCTCGCACTGAGCCGGGTGAACTTGAGGCCCTCTCACGCCAACTGCCCAACGCCGAAATGCGGATCCTCGACGAGGCGGCGCATAGCCCCCACAGCGAAAGCGCCTCAGCGCAAATGGTGACGCAGATTGCGCGGGAATTTCTCTTGGTTCAACAAGCCGCGATAGCGGGCGGCAGCGTAGAGCCTGGGGCGGAGCGTAGCGAAACCCCAGGTTTGTGATTTGAGATAGGACGAGCCCGCGTTAGCGGGCGACAGTGTTTACGAACTTCCGCCCTGTCGCCCGCTCCGCGGGCTGGGTTTTTTTAACCCGCAGTTCCCTGGGGTTCCGCTCTGCTCCACCCCAGGCTCTACGCTATCGCGGACTGACTCGTTCTGTCCGCCGAGTTGAATGTGCGGCGGTGCTTTTGCACAATGCTTCGCCGGTGCGACTACCCGGACATTTCTAGAGGGACGAAACAATGGCTCTGATTACCGCAAACGAACTAAAACGCAAACTGCTCATCACGGTCGACGGGCAGCCCTACGTGGTCCTGGAAGTCTTCTTTGCTTCGCCGACGGCGCGCGGCGCGGCGACGATGGTGCGCACCAGGCTGCGCCAGTTGTTAACGGGAGCGGTCATGGAAAAGAGCTTTCGCTCGAGTGAAAAGTTTGCGGAGCCGGATATTGAGTTGGCACCGGCCTCGTTTCTTTATAGCGATGGCCAGGGTTTTCACTTCATGGATGAGAAGAGTTACGAGCAGTTTACCTTCGACGAAGAGGCGCTGGAAAGCGATCGCGGCTACCTCAAGGAGGGTGTGTCCTTGCAAGTGTTGAAGTACAACGGTGCGCCGGTTTCATTGCAGCTCCCACAGTATGTCGAACTCGCCGTGGTCTCTTCCGAGATTGGGAATCGCGGCGACACGGCTGCCGGTGGCGCCACCAAGGTGGCCACTTTGGAAACGGGGCTGACGGTCCGCGTGCCGCTGTTTATCAAGGAAGGTGAAGTTGTGCGGGTGAATACTCAGACCGGTGAGGTAGCCGGCCGGGCTTAGTCGGAACATCAGCCGGTTGAGCGTTATCTGGACAGGAACTCTAAAAACAATCAACGAGCTCGGGGGCAATCCACCTTCCTCCCCCGCTCCCTCACGGATTAACTGCCGACCGGCACAGCCAACCAATCGCCAATCGAAAATCGGCAATTGGCAATCGTTTGACCACCCCGACCGCAGGGTGGCTCGTGCCCGCCATTTCTACCTCATCAATTCCTTCAAGTTGAACGACTGCCTGTACCCCTCTGCAACAAAACGCGGCTCGTTTGAGTACGTCACATAGACCCCTCAAAAGCGAACAAAAGCAGCAACCTATCGTAACAATATCTCCATCTTACTCGCGGTCTCGATTTCAAGTTCGTTGCAAAGTTCTTTGAATTCGGTTGGCCATGCGAAGCGATAAAAGCCAGGGAAAACCGCGGAATCAACCTCTGCGCCCCCAGGTCAGGAAGCAATCTTGGTGGTCTTGGGCCATCGCTCACATGGAGAACTTATTGAATGAATTGTCCCCATCGTCTTCCCCATTTCCACGTTGCAAAGTTTGCACCCGCAGCCTTAATTTCACTTTTCTTTCTAACCAACTTTACCGGATTCTTTTTCAGTCCCGCCTTCAGGCTTTCCGCTGACCCCGCCACCCAGATTGTCGAGTCGATCCCTGCAGACATCCCGATGTCTGGCGACTGTGACCTGGACTGGACCATCTACCGCGCCGCCCAGCAAGCCGGGCTTGATCCCCGCCTGGTCCACGCGGTCATTCAACAGGAGTCACGTTACCAGAAGCGAGCATTGTCGCACGCCGGAGCCCAGGGCCTGATGCAGCTTATGCCGGCGACCGCCAGGAGGTTTGGTTGCGACGATCCCCACGACCCTGCCGCGAACATCAAGGCCGGAACCAAATATCTGGCTTGGTTGCTAAAGCGATTTGAAGGTGATGTGAGCCTGGCACTGGCCGGATACAACGCCGGTGAAGGCGCGGTCGACAAGTATGACGGTGTACCGCCCTATAGCGAGACTCAAAACTACGTGCGTAAGATCGTCGCCAACTACGGCCGAACGTATCTCGAGGTCGTGTCGCCTGAGGAGATCAAGCCGTTATTGACGGTGGCGCAAGTGCGTGAGCCGGGCTCGTCGTTGTAGGTTAGCGTATAGTTGCAGACCCAGGTTGGGCGGAGGGTGAACTGCCGGCGGAGAGGATTAGGATCTTGCTGAAGCCCTGAGAATTAAGCAGGCTGTAAGCTACATCGGCATCCGCCTCGTCGTCTCCGTAGACGACCAGGGTTTGGTTCTCAGGTAGTTCATCCAGCGCCCTGGCCCCAAGTTCATCGAGAGGAATATTTCTGGCCCCAGCCTTGTGCTCCTGGGCATAGGCCTCTCGATGACGCACATCGAGCAGCACTATCGGCTCACGTTTCGCCAGTCGAACCCCCAGATTCTTTTCGTCAATCATCCACTCGTCAACGGATCTGGTATCGGCAAGGTCCAGAGCCCGCATTACCTGGGACTCTTTCCTTGGTCCCAGTTTCCCCACCCAAACCTGGCTGGCAATTCCATCCTTATTGACCAGCGCCAGCGTGGGAAACGTTCTGATACCAAGCGATGCCAGGGACACGTACTTGAAATGCTGGATACTCAGGCCCAGCCCTTTGACGTAGTCTTCTCCATCGTTCTGGCTCTCAGGGAACAAAGCAATCAGCCGGGCCCTGGGCTTTTGCGTCAACTGCTGAAGTAGACGTTGATAGAAGGGCGCGCTCTTCGAGCAGTAATGGCAGGTTTTGCTGAGGGCGAGCACGACCGTCTGGTCGGCTTCCGTCCAATCCACTCCCATTATTTCGAGCTTGGCGTGGGGCACGAGTTTGTACGCCGGTGGTGCTTCAGCCCGGAACGTCTTAACCAGTAGCGCAGCGCAAAACACAGCTGCCAGAAGGATTGCGATGTTGAGAAAAAGGCCGAGACGCCCTTTCTTAGTGAGGATGTCTTTTTGCATGAGGAGAGGTGTTAGTTGTCTTCGGTTTACTTAAATCGTTTTGGGTTCTCT
>DATKIS010000016.1:0-2728 GCA_035543975.1 Pyrinomonadaceae bacterium | reverse complement strand
AGTGCCATCCCTATGCCGCTGAATGGAACTCCTCAATCCGCAACTTTCACGATCTGCTTGCCAAGGTTGTCTCCGCTAAACAAGCCGATGAAAGCCTGGGGCGTATTCTCAAATCCTTCGACTACTGTCTCCGCATACTTCAGTTTTCCCTCGGCTAACCAGCGGGCCAACTGCATAACGCCTTCGGAAAACCTCGGCGCGTAAGAGGTGATAATGAATCCCTGCATCAGCGAGCTGGTAACCAGCACATAGGGCTGCGGCCGTGGGCCGACGTCCGGTTTATCGAGGTTGTAGAGCGAGATCTGACCGCAGATGATGATTCGGGCCCCGTTATTAAGCAGCGGCATGACGGCATCTGAAACTTCACCTCCGACGTTGTCGAAATAGACGTCAATGCCGTTGGGCGAAGCCTCCGCCAGAGCTTTGCGAACGTCATCGGTCTTGTAGTTAATAACCGCGTCCACCCCTAGTTCATCCCGCAGATACTGGTTCTTTTCGTCGCTGCCGGCGATACCAACCGTGCGGCAGCCTTTGATTTTCGCAATCTGGCAAACCGTCGTTCCCACGGCGCCGGCGGCGCCTGAAACAACCACCGTCTCGCCCGTCTTGGGTTTGCCAATGTCCAGCAAACCAAAGTAAGCCGTGAGACCGGGCATCCCGAGGATCCCGAGCGCAAGACTTATCGGAGCCGGTCTCATCGCTTCACCCGAGTCGCTCGAAGTAACAGGTTCCGTAAAGGCAGCGACCTTCATGAGGCCATCCGTTTTCGCAACGTTGAAAAGCCGCCAGCCGAAATTACCAGTCACATTGTCACCGGTTTGAAACTTCGGAGAGCGAGACTCAACAACTTCGCCCACGCCTCCACTCTCGATCACCTGGCCCACCTCAAACGGAGCAATGTAGGAACGCCCCTCACGCATGCGTCCGCGAAGATACGGATCGACGGAGATGTAGAGCGTTCGCACCAGCATTTCGTCGTCATTTAGTGTTGGTACGTCAGTGTCGACGATTTGGAAGTTCTCGCCAGTGGGCATACCAGTCGGACGACTGGCAAATCGGATTTCTTTGTTTTGCATGCGGGTGATGATAGCAGCACCAGTCAGGAATGGAGTAGGCGGCGCAAACAGCGGAGACGAAAGGGAAAACAGATTTTCCATTTGGCATTTTTCATTTCTCATTTGTCATCGCTCAAAAGATTCAGGGAGCACCTTCCACACACGACGAGTGTCGGGTTGTTAAATTGCTCATCCCTGATTTTCTTGGACGATGACAAATGAGAAATGGAAAATGCCAAATGGAAAATCTGTTCTTCTTGCTAATCCCACATCCCGCCGTTTCAGGGGATCAGCAGCAGCTTCCCGGTAGTCGTTCTGCCTTCCAGATCGCGGTGGGCCTGTTCTGCCTCAGCCAGTGAGTAAGTTTTGTGGATCCGGAGTTTCAAGTTTCCGTCGTCAATCATTTTCAGCACGGCGCCGGCGCGTTGCTCCAATTCTTCGCGCGTATGGACGTAATGGTGAAGACTCGGCCGCGTGAGAAAGAGCGAGCCCTTCTGCGAGAGCTTGATCAGATCAAAAGGCGGCACCGCGCCGCTCGACGCGCCAAAGAGAACCAGATAACCGCGTGGCCGCAGGACGCTGAGGTCCTTTTCGAAAGTCGTCTTCCCTACCCCGTCGTAAACCACATGCACACCCTGGCCGTCAGTAAGCCGGCGGGTTTCCGTTTCAAAGTCGTGCGTCGTATAGACGATCACTTCATCAGCGCCGGCGTCTCGGGCGAGTTGGGCTTTCTCTTCAGAACCGGCGGTGCCGATTACCCGCGCCCCCAGGTTCTTCGCCATCTGGACCAGCAGCGCCCCCACGCCTCCCGCGGCCGCGTGGATTAAGACCGTCTCGCCATTCTGGATTGGATAAGTGCTATGACTCAGATAGTGGGCCGTCATTCCCTGCAACATGGCAGCGGCAGCTCGATCGAAGTCGAGTTGATCGGGGATCTTCACTAACCGATCGGCCGGCACCGCGGCATGCTCGGCATAAGCGCCAAGGACGCCTGTATAGGCGACGCGTTGGCCAACCTCCACATTAATCACCTCAGAGCCAATTGCGGTCACCGTCCCGGCGGCTTCCTGTCCGGGAACAAAAGGCAACGGCGCCGGGTAACGGCCCTCGCGGTAGTAAACGTCGATGAAGTTCACGCCGGCGGCTTTGATTGTCACCACCGCTTCGTTGGGTTTGGGCTCAGGGACGGGTAGATCGACGAGGCTCAGGACTTCCGGTCCACCGACCTGGGAAACTTGAATTGCGTTCATACAGGGAAGGATACAACAGAGAGACGGCTGGATGCAGGGGCCAGGCGGGAAAATGAGTGAGGCGGCGAGAGCAGGAACAGGAATGAAGATTTTCCATATGACATTTCTCATTTGTCATTGCCGAACCGAAACGAGTTCCGTGACTAGCAGGGTTCAGGGGTGACGAGGAGGTTTTGTGATTTCCGTAAGCCACGTCCGTCGATTCTTGCTCGCGTCAACATCGTTTGCTACGGTTTCTGCGATGACAAATGAGAAATGACATATGGAAAATCTTATTGGGTCTTCCCCAGCTGGAACTACTTCCGACAGCCAGTCGTATGAATGACAAGTAACCCTGCTTGGCCAGAAAGTCTGGCATCCTAGAGTTCTGCGTATGTATTGTCCTCAATGCGGCACTGAATCCGGATCCGGTCTGCAGTATTG
>DATKIS010000015.1:0-7025 GCA_035543975.1 Pyrinomonadaceae bacterium | reverse complement strand
CAGGCCGAGATGGTGAGAAGCTTCATCCTGTCGCCGGAGTATCGCAATCGCTTCGGACAGCCATAGAACAAGAGGCGTATAGAGTACAACCCCGGGGTTCCGGCGCGGGCAGTCCGCGTGGGGTGGTGATTCAGGTTGCCGCTGGCCGCAATAAGTCGCGATAGGGTTCTATCAGGCGGCTTCTATCCCGACATTGCAAGCTAAAGCTTGTACTCTATACGCCTGTACTCTACGCGGAAATCAGGCGTACAGAGTACAACCTTCAGGTTGCGTCCTGGTCGCAATAAAGTCGGGATAGGGTTCCTACCAGGTGGTTTCTATCCCGACATCGCAAGCTAAAGCTTGGACTCTATACGCCTGTAACAAAAGCGTAGCCTTTCGGCAGTCTGCTAAGGCTGACGCACTGCCAAGGGAGCGTTGGTAGCGTCGGAATGAGTTGCAGCGCCGGGTTGCGGGCCGGCGACCAGCGGCGGAGGCGGTGGATTCGCTACCAACACTTCCAACGCCGCGTCGATCACTTCAGTAATCCGCGACACAAACACAATCGTCAATTCCTTACGCACATCGTCCGGCAAGTCTTCGATGTCGGCTTCATTCCGTGATGGCAGCAGGATGCGACGGATTCCCGCGCGGTGAGCGGCGAGTATCTTTTCTTTGAGACCACCAACAGGAAACACTAAACCCGACAGCGTGATCTCACCGGTCATGGCCGTATCAGGGCGCACCCGCCGTCCAGTGTAGAGTGAAGCGAGCGCAGCAGTAATGGTGACGCCGGCGCTTGGTCCATCTTTGGGTATCGCCCCGGCCGGAACGTGCAGGTGAACGCCATAGCCCTTGAACATCTCAGGGGCAATGCCAAATTCGGTCGCGTGAGACCAGAGGTACGAGCGGGCGGCGCGCGCCGACTCCTGCATTACCTCTCCAAGTTGTCCGGTTATTGTCAGGCCGCTGCCTCCAGGCAGCAGCGTCGCCTCGATGAAGAGGACTTCGCCGCCCATCTCGGTCCAGGCCATTCCGGTAGCCACTCCCGCCGGCAACTCTTTGCGAGCTTGTTCCGGGTAAAACTTGGGGGCGCCGAGATAATCGTGGACCTGGGGAGCGTCGACGGTGACTGTTTCTGCTTCACCCTGAGCGATCTTCAAGGCCACTTTGCGCGCGATTTGGCCGACGGTCCGTTCGAGTTGGCGCACCCCAGCTTCCCGCGTGTAGCGCGTCGCGATTAACTCGATGGCCGCATCGGTAATTGCCAGTTGTCCCTGCTTAAGTCCGTTTTCCTCAGTTTGCCTGGGCACGAGATACCGCCTGGCAATCTGCAGTTTCTCCATGTCGCTGTAACCGGGAATCGCGATCACTTCCATGCGATCGCGCAGCGGTGGCGGAATCGGGCCCATCTGGTTTGCCGTGGCGATGAAGAAGACCTTCGACAAATCAAACGGCAGATCAATGTAATGGTCGCGGAAAGAATTGTTCTGCTGGGGATCGAGAATTTCCAGCAAGGCCGACGACGGGTCGCCGCGGTAGTCGTTGCCGAGCTTGTCGATTTCATCAAGCATCAGCACCGGATTATTCACTCCCGCGCGCCGGATTGACTGGATGACCCGGCCCGGCATCGAGCCGATGTAGGTGCGGCGATGTCCGCGCAGTTCCGCTTCGTCGCGCATGCCGCCGAGCGACATCCGTTCAAACTCACGACCCAGGGCGCGGGCAATCGATCGGCCCAGCGAAGTCTTGCCAACTCCCGGTGGTCCCACGAAACAGATAATCGGGCTTTTGGCGTCCGGCCGCAGTTTGATCACCGCGAGGAACTCGAGGATGCGTTCCTTAACGTCATCCAGACCGTAGTGGTCCTCATCCAGAATCCGGCGCGCTTCAGCCAGATCGAGCTTGTCCTCAGACGACTTCCGCCACGGAAGCTCGAGGATATATTCGAGATAGGTGCGGATGACGTGATAGTCAGGCGCAGCGGCCGGCAGTTTTTCTAAACGCTTGAGTTCGCGGTCAGCTTCAGTTCTGACTTCGTCCGGCAAGTCAGCCCCGGCCAGTCGCTCGCGCAGCAATTCGGCCTCAGCGCGTTCGCCACCCTCGTCCTCGCCAAGTTCCTTTTGAATCGCCTTCATCTGCTGGCGCAGAATGTAATCGCGCTGCGACTTGTCCATCTCCGATTGCGCTTCGGTAGCTATCTTCGAACGCAATTGAATGATTTCCAACTCGCGAGCCAAATAGGTATGCGCCAGCCGGAGCAACTCGTCAGCCGTGTCGGCCTCCAGCATCTTCTGTTCTTGTTCGACTCCCAGATTCAGAATGGAACCCAGGAAATACGCGAGCCGAACCGGTTCTACCGATCCCAGCATGGCCACCCGAACCTCAGGAGGCACACCCGGCAGCAGCGCGAGGGCTTCCTGGACCATCGACTGAACATTACGTTTGATGGCTTCGACTTCTTCGGCGTCCTTGATGGAAACTTCGGGTAGGATCTGGACAACGGCACGCAAGTACGGATCTTCCTGTTTCCACTCAATCACCCTGATCCGCTCCGTACCCTGGGCGATGATGTGCATCGTATTCTCGATGCGCTCCATCCGCTTGATCATTGTGAGCGTCCCAACTTCATAAAGCTCTGCCGGACGAGCGTCCTGCGGGGTGGTGACTTCAGCACGAACGGTGATGCAAGCGAGCAGCTTTTCTTCGGAGGACAAGGCTGCCTCAACGGCGGCTACGGAACGCGGCCGGCCGACGGCCAGCGGCACCACAGTCTCCGGGAAGAGGGTGGTGTTTTGCAGGGCCAGCACTGCGATCTCGAAAGGCTGTCCGGGCAAGGGAGTCGCGGGACTAGTCTGAGATGCTTCAGCGGATTCCAAAGCCGGCTGGATTTCCGGCGCGGAACCACTGTTTCCTTCAACTGCCTCGGTCGTCGGCGAAGAGTCTGATTTGTCCTTGTTATCAGCCATGCGAATAAACCCTGGTTAAGCGAAAAATCCTCTCACTCATCTTTGAAATTACGCGCAGCGAAGTCTGACGATCAGAAACCCATCGTGATAGTCGTGCGCGAGCGATGACGCCTCAACCGAACAGGGGAACTGAATCGTTTTCTCAAAGCGGCTGTAGGTAATTTCCATTTGCTGGTAGGAGAGTCCTTTGGTGTAGAAGGTATCGCGCCGGCACCCGCGAATCCTCAAAATCGCATCGTCCAGTTCAAGTTCCAGATCGTCTGAACAAATCCCCGCGAGATCCACCTTCACGATCCAGCCTTCCTCGCTGCGATAAACATCCGCGGCCGGGTTCCATAAACGGCCAGATGGTCTCACGCGGTGGGCGATAGTCAGCAATGCAACCTCCCGGTTTCGATTAGTCATATTGTTAGCTCGGTAACTACAGGATACGGGAAATTGCGCACCGCTTCAAAAGCAGATGACTACCGCGGTCCCGTTTCCACCTCGGCGATCACCTGCACTCGGGAGCTGATGTCGAGCGTCCCAACCTCTATTGGTGTGGCGTTAGCCGCGGCCCGAGCAACGCCGAATTCAGCCTGATAAATTGGCCGAGGCCGCTCAACCCCTTCCTCCTGAACTTCAACGATGCGCACTACGCGCCCATTCAGGGCCTGGGCAATCACGCGAGCTTTGCTGACAGCTTCCCTGGTGGCTTCGGTCAGAGCCTGATCTCGGGCGGGCCGATCTTTTCTCAGGGTAAATGAGATACCGCTAACCTCATTTGCATCTGCTTGCGTGGTCGCGTCGATCACTGGGCCCACTTTTGACAAATCATCCAGGACGACAGTTACGCTATTTCGCGCCTCATAGCCGGTGATAGTCGGCGGTTGCCCTTCTTTGTAGACCCTTATAGGTTGCAAACTGTAACCGCTGGTCTTCACTTCAGCTCCCGTTCCCGCCACGGCTTTAAGCGTCCTGACCACTTCAGTGCTTTTGCTGGCGTTATCCTGCTGGGCTTCCAGAGCGCGTTTGCCCTGGCTAACAACCGACACTGTCAGGATGGCGGTGTCCGGCTGCGCTTGCACTATCGAGTCCCCGGTTACCAACACCCTGGTAAACCCTTTTGACTCGCTTTGGCTTGCGCCGGACCCGCCCTGGACGAAAGGGCGGATGCTTCGCACCTCAAACGGGGTGCCCTCCATGAAGGTGGTCATCACATCCCCCTTCGGTTCACCGACAGCTTCGACCTCAGCTGCTTCCACAAACCACTTTTCCTTTTGGAAGCGGCGCGAGTCGAGGATCAGATACTTTTGGCCTCCGGAGACGATGAGCCAACCCTCGGCCTCTACCGTTCTTTGCAGTCGTCCTCGGATCGTCACCTCTTTGGCAAAAGCCTGTGGGGTCAGCAGAGCCAACAGGGCGATCACACCCAAGAGTGGTAATAGTTTTTGTTTCATCATTATTTCCTCAGTTTCACCAGTATGCAGCAAACCGTTGTGCTGCTCCTATTGAACGCACTCGGTGGCCACCTCTTGCCGTTGCTGGTAGGCGGGTTCATGACTGTTTTGTTACGATTCATGCGATGCAGCCATTCGATACTGAAGACGGTTATTTAGCTCCCGAGCGCGTCGCTCCACAATCCATTGACGCAGGCCGAGCGGACGATCTACCCGCCGGAACCAGCAAGACTCTGGAACTTTCGGATGGCCGCGAACTTGGACTCTACAATATCGACGGCGAATTCTATGCCACCGAAAACTTCTGTCCACACAGAGGCGCGCGCTTAGCCGAGGGAACTCTTTGCGGACATGTAATCGAGTGTGAGCTACACGGGTGGCAATTTGATGTGCGGACGGGCAAGTGTCTTACGGTGACGGAGAGAATTGAGACTTATGAGGTTGTGGTCGAGGATGGACTGGTGAAAGTTATGGTTTGAGGGAGAGATTCGCCGAGGGGTGGGAAGTCAGATTTTCCATATATCATTTGACATTTCTCATTTGTCATTGGAAAAGCGTTGATGAATTCTTAAATCGCAGGAGCGAAGTTTGGCAGGAGCAGAAGATTTTCCATATATCATTTGATGTTTCTCATTTGTCATTTGAACCACGTAGGCTCGTCACGCCACCGTGTGCCCACCGCGACTATTGGCTCTGCTCGGGCGATGACAAATGAGAAATGTCAAATGATATATGGAAAATGTTCTGATCCTGCCTGTGAGAACTCGGATCTCCAGTCCCCCCTCTACGATTCTCCATCACTCCCAATAGCTTCCACCGGACAACACAGCACCGCCTCTTCGCAAGCAGCTTTTTCTTCTTCGTTCACCGGTTGCTTATAGACAAACGAATAGCTGTTTTCATCGGAGCGGGTGAAGTTGTCCGGCGCCGTATCTCGGCAAACGTCACAGTCGATGCAAGAGGAATCGACGTAATATGCGCCGGAGATATTTTCTTTTACGCGGTCGTTGCGGTCGGGCATTTGAAAAGATGTCGGAGGTCAGATGTCAGATGTCAGATTAGCTCGTTTGAGCCGGGCTGGAACTGGTTAAAATCGGCAATCGAAAATCCAACATCGGCAATCGTCACGGGTGTGTCATTTCTTCCGGCTTCACGTATTTGTCAAAGTCCTCGCCACTCAAATAGTCCAGCTCGATAGCCGACTCGCGCAAGCTAATACCCTTTTTGTGAGCATTCTTTGCAACTTGGGCTGCCTTGTCGTAACCGATGTGCGGATTCAAAGCGGTGACCAGCATCAGTGAGTTTTTCAGATAATCATCAATCTGTTCGCGGTTGAGTTCGATACCCTTAATACAATACTCCACAAAGCCATGGCAGGCGTCGTGAAGCAAACGAATAGAGTGTAGCAGGTTATGAATCATAACCGGCTTGAAGACGTTGAGTTCGAAGTTACCCTGGGAACCGGCGAAGGTAATAGCAGAGTCGTTGCCGAATACCTGCACCGCCACCATCGTCATCGCTTCGCTTTGGGTCGGATTAACCTTGCCCGGCATGATTGATGACCCCGGCTCATTTTCCGGCAGCACCAATTCGCCCAATCCGCAGCGCGGCCCGGAAGCCAGCCAGCGTATGTCATTGGCAATCTTCATCAGCGAGGCAGCCAGGGTCTTGAGGGCGCCGCTGGCGAAAATGATTTCGTCGTGAGCGGAGAGCGCCGCAAACAGGTTGGGATGCGACTTGAAAGGAAGTCCCGTCAATTCGGCAATCTTCGCGGCGGCGCGTTCACCAAACTCAGGATGAGAGTTAAGACCGGTGCCGACCGCTGTGCCACCAATGGCCAGCTCCAGCAATCCGGGTTTGGTCTGGTTCAGGCGTTCAATGTCGCGTTCCAGCAGCGACGCCCAACCGGACATTTCCTGACCCACCGTTAAGGGGGTGGCGTCCTGTAGATGAGTGCGGCCAATCTTCACTACCTTCCGAAACTCCTGTGCCTTTGCCTTGATTGCCTCGTGAAGCTGCTCCACTTCCGGAATCAGGCGCGTCAATTCCTCCGCCGCGGCAATGTACATGGCTGTGGGAAACGTATCATTTGATGACTGCGACATATTAACGTCATCGTTTGGATGGATCGGCCGCTTAGTTCCCATCTCGCCGCCGGCAATCTCAATGGCCCGATTCGAGATGACTTCGTTGGCGTTCATATTGGTTTGAGTTCCGCTTCCGGTCTGCCAAATACGCAACGGGAAGTGTTCGTCGAGTTTGCCTGCGATCACCTCGTCCGCTGCCGTTTTGATGAGCTCTAGTTTGTCAGCCGGCAACTTACCCAGTTCGGCATTCACTATGGCCGCGGCTTTCTTGAGGATGCCCAGAGCGCGAATCATCGAACGGGGCATCTTGTCGTCGCCGATATTGAAATGCAGCAAACTGCGCTCGGTTTGCGCGCCCCAATACTTGTCGGCAGCAACATCAATGGCGCCCATGGAATCGGTTTCCTGACGCGTTTCAGCTTTTTCTTTTTGTTCGGTTGCCTCTGTTGACATCTTTGGTTTCCTGACTGGGAAAGAATCGGACTGCGGGAATCGGGTGCTGCGTGGAGTCGTCATGGCCTGAACCGGCATGATTCTAACATCAGCATGGG
>DATKIS010000014.1:0-2831 GCA_035543975.1 Pyrinomonadaceae bacterium | reverse complement strand
GCGCCCGCGATCTGGGATGGCTTCGTTTGATGAGAATGACAGAGGTGATTGCATAGTCGCGCAGCGGTCTTGCTTAGGCTAACACCAAAGCAGGACTGAGGAACAAAGCGGGCAGCGAATTGCTTAGGAACTACTGCGAACTGTCGCCGGGGTGCAGCAAACGCAGAAACGACCCACGACAAAGACACGAAACCACCAACGAATTCGCGAGCGTCTGCCTTCTTGCCGCTGCCTCCTGCCCCTGCCCGCTCCTGCCTCCCGCCCTTAATTCTGCTTAATCCAGCGCAGCACTTCCGGAATCGTCGCCTTCTTGCCATACATCAACATGCCAATCCGGTAGATGCGGGCAGCCAGCCACAGCAGCAGCACGACCGTGACTATGCCTATTCCCAACGAAAGCATGATTTGCCACATGGGCGGCCGCTGCGAGACGATTCGAACGATCATCGTGATAGGCGCGAAGAACGGAACCATGGACACCCAAAACGCGAACGGCGAGTTTGGACTCCTGATAACCGGGAACGCCATATACAAGCCAGCCATCAGCAAGAAGACCACTGGCATTGCTAGTTGGCCGCCCTCCTGGGCGGTTGTCACCATCGAGCCGATAAGTACGTAGATCGTAGCGAAGATGAAATAGCCGAGGACGAAGAAAACAAAAAAGTAGACGAAGAACAAGGGCGGCAGATTGGGGATGTTGATCTCGCCCATATTGAAGCCTTGCGACGCCAGCGCACTCAAGCCGTAAAGAGCCAACAGCGCAAAAGCCAGAGTCCAGATTCCCAATTGCGTTAAGGCCACCAGCGAAACACCAATCAGTTTTCCGACCATCAACGTTGAGGCCCGAACTGAAGAGAACAGAACTTCGGCGATGCGAGACTCCTTCTCTTCCACTATCGCGCCCAATACAACCTGCCCGTAAAGTAGAACTGTTATGTAGATTAGGAAAGCGATGACAAAGACCATCACAAACCCCGCACCCGTGTCCTTTACTCCTTCTTCTCCTTTTTCGTTAACCGGATAAGCAACTACATCAACGGGCTTCGATAGGGCTTCAATGTTTCTCTCGTTGACGCCGTTGGCAATCAACCGCTCCCTCCGGACCGCTCGATCCAATCGATCCTCAATCTGTCCTCGGGTGATCACGTCTCCCACGTTGCGGCCGTAGTAGGCCGTTTTGCTTTGACTGTTTTGCAGAATATCCGGAGGAATTACCAAGTACCCATCCAGTTCGTCCCGGCCAATTCGAGCGTTTAGTTCTCGTCTCACGTCGTCCAGGGACCGTCCGTTCAGGTTTATTTGCTCGACCGAGAAACTGCCGCTCAAAGACTTGCCAGCCTGGGTGGTGCGGTCCTTAGCATTTGAATTCATGGAACTCGCAATGTCTGGCTGCTTAGTCTCTTCTCGATCCTCTTTCAGCAATGAGCGACGAATCGAGTCGGACAGTTTCATCCCCTCAGTCTGGTCCAGGATTGCGATCCTGGTGTCGCCCCCGGTCTTAATACTAAACAGCAGTCCGGGCACAATCGTGAACACCACCAGCATCAGCGGCCCAAGAATCGTCATGATGACGAAGAACTTCGTTTTAACGCGCTGGACATACTCACGCTTAACGATGGCAAGGAATTTGTTCATACGTTCTCAGTCACCTTCTCGACAAAAATATCGTGCAGGCTCGCTTCAACCTTCTCAAACTTTTCGATGACCGCTCCGGCTGAAACCAATCGATGCAGGAGCTGCTGCGCGTCGGCGCCTTCGGCCAGCAGCGCTTCGACGCTGTCACTGTGATGCTTGACGTGGCTAACCAATGACGGATCGGCCAGGACTTCCTCGCCTCCAGTAACCCGGAGGGCCACAGCGTTTCGACCGAAGCCGCTTTTCACCTCACGGATGCTGCCTTCCAAGACCTTTCGCGAACGATTGATCAGGCAGATGTCGTCGCAAATCTTTTCCGCCACTTCCATCTGATGCGTCGAAAAGATTATGGTCTTGCCTCCCGCCTTGAGTTCGAGAATGATCTCTTTGAGCAGGTCTACATTTACCGGATCCAGTCCTGAGAAAGGCTCATCGAGTATCAAGAGGTCGGGATCATGGATGACCGTAGTTATGAACTGCACTTTCTGCTGCATGCCCTTGGACAGTTCACCGGCTTTTTTGTTCTTCCATTCAGTTAACTTCAATCGCTCCAACCAGCGATCCGCTCGCTTCACCGCTTCCTTGCCAGGGACGCTTTTCAACTCCGCAAAAAACTTGAGCTGATCGCCGACTTTCATCTTCTTGTACAGCCCGCGCTCTTCTGGCAGGTAACCAATCCGGTCCTGTAGCTCGGGTGTTATCTGTTGTCCGAAGACGGTGATGTGGCCTGAATCCGGGGCGGTGATGTTGACGATCATTCGGATGGACGTAGTCTTCCCTGCACCGTTTGGCCCAAGCAGTCCATAGATCCTCCCGGCTCGCACGGCCAGGCTCAGTTCATTGACAGCGGTAAACTCACCAAATCTTTTCGTGATCTCGTCGAGCACAACTGTGGCGGAATTATTGTTCATTTGGGTGGATTATCCCTCGCGCGTGGTCATCAATAGATCACGCGCTGGTTAGTACTCGAATGCCGGTACGAATTTTCGGACTGTCTGTGATAGTACGAAAAAGTAGACTGCAATGTTTTGCGGTTGCGTGTGGACAATATCTGATACATAGTTACGATCAGGCCTGATCTTGAATCTGAACGTCGCATGGCGTCGGTTTTTCCGGCCCCGTCGTTCGCTATTATCTCCGCAAGCGTCTCCCCAGAACTTGCTCTTACGCTAACGCTACACACAAACATGCTTCCG
>DATKIS010000013.1:0-6340 GCA_035543975.1 Pyrinomonadaceae bacterium | reverse complement strand
AGTCAATAACATCCACGGCGTGGTCCACTACCATTGACCGCATCATCGTCCGCTTGATGAACAAGGGAAGAAACGGCACGACCGCGAGGGCAACGACGAGGACGATAGAGAATCGGAGTTTTCGTTTCATAATGACTGGCGTCTGGGTTATTCCACGATGCGCCTAAGGCCGTGATTCTTCCAGTGGAAACCAATCTCGGCCTGGCTAACAATCAAGGCGGCGAGGCAACCCGAGGGTGGGCTTGGATCAATCAACCAGCCGCTGACTATATCCGGCCGCGACTAGTTCTGCGTAGGCGCACCAAACGTCAGCCGGTATCTCCTGGTGAATTTGAAATCCCTTCTCCGCGTAGAGCTTGATTCGCTGTAGATCGCCCACCATGATGCTAATCACGTCATCCTTGGAAAACTCTTGGTTGGTGTAGCCGGCGAGGTATTCATCGAACGAGACCTGGGGAGACGTCACCACACATTCCTTCTCGGGCCAAAGCTTTCTGAAAGTAGCGAAACTCCTACGCTCCATGTAGGGCTTTTGCACCAGAATGAACCGTCGAGGCTCAATCTGCTTCTCCGCCAAAAGCTGCCGGGTAAACCGAATGTTTTCTCCGGTGTTTGTCGACTGGTTCTCAATGAGGATCCGCTCACGCGGGACGCCCATGCCTATGGCGATTGCGGCGAATTGGTCGGCTTCGGGCTCAGTCCACATTCCTCTGGTCACCGACCCCAGACCGCCGGCGAAGATCAGCAGCGGCGCCCATCCATCCAGGAATAACTGAGCGCCTGTTTCGGCCACCTTCTTGTCGTGGCTGCAAAGCACGAGAATCGCATCAGCCTTCTCGAGCTGATGTTTCAGCCGATGATAGTCCCAAATCTTCTCGGCCAGGGTGTGGGTGCGATTGTCCATCACTCAGGAATGCGACGCTGTCTCAGGCCATCCGAAAGAACGTGTCTTACAGGAAAGTTGAACCGTCGGAACTAAACCCTCTGTGCTCCAAAGCTGCAGTTTCTTGTCTTCTTACAAAAGTTTCTAACGCACCTCAGCGAGAGACGCTCCGCGTGACTGGCGGAAACGACAATTGCCCCTCTGATGTTGTGATTGCGCCTCATAGCCGCGCTGTGTTCTCCGAGTCTTTGTGATGGATCAGGGCCAAGAACTAAGGCCAGCAACAAAGACACGGAGATCACCGAGGATGCACGGAGAAAGAGAATGTGCTTTTCCCAACCGACTTGAATCCGGCGCCTGACGATTCGTGGCCGTTCACTTTCCCTGGCGAATCGAGTACAGCTTGGTCTCCGTCCGTATCAACAGGCGCTCGCCCACCAGGGCCGGCGAAGCCTGCGTCATTTCGTCCAGTTCATTCACGTGCAAGAGCTCAAACTTCTCGCCTGCTGAGATCACAAACGTCTGTCCCTCCTCGCTAAGGCAGAAGAGCTTTCCGTTGTAGGCCCAGGGCGAGGTGGTGAAAGCCGTGGCTCTCGGGTCGATCCGTGTCTTGTAAGTCATTTGTCCCGTCCGGGCGTCAAACCGGCTCAAGATACCCGTTTCCGTCAGCGCGTACACAGCGCCCTCGTAAGCCACGGGCGACGGCAGATAGGTTCCGGCGCGCTCCTGCGACCACACCACAAACTCGTTTGAACTCTGACCCTTCCCGAGCGAAATATCGCCTTTAGCTCCGGGACGCAGCGCGAACATCTGGCGTCCCCGCCCGCCGTCGATGTAAAGCAGTCCCTCGTAGGCGAAGGGCATCGGAATCGGCGTCAGCGCCATTCCTGACATCCGCCACAGTTCTTTCCCGGCCAGGTCGTAACTAACCACCTCTCCCGGCCCTACCGCCACAATCTCAGTGCGCAGCGCGTGCTGCCAAACAAAAGGCGTCGCCCATCCGGACCGCAGCACCGGCTGGCCCTTACCGCCCAGGTTTCGATATGCGCGCCACACCTGCTTGCCCGTCTGCTTGTTAAAAGCTGCGATGTATTGCTGCTTCTCGTTGTCGCTCAGAATCACCATCAGGTTTCCGGCCAACACCGGTGAACTCCCCGTTCCAAACTCGAGGTAGATCGGATTCGCTTCGAGCGGCGTGGTCCATACCTGCTTACCCTTCATGTCAAACGCCCACAACCCCATGTTCGCCACATAGACGTAAACGAACTTGCCGTCGGTTACCGGACTCTCCGAGACAAAGCTGTTCTTGCGGTGACGCCCGCCCGGCGGACGCCCGGTGTAGAACTCGTTCTTCCATTCCACCTTGCCGCTCTTCAGATTCAGGCAATAAACGAAGTAGTGGAGCATAACTTCGCTCGGTAGCTCGGTGTCGCGCTCCGTTACCCGCTTGATTACCTCAGACATTGGGAGGCCTTGTTTTTGTAGTTCCGCGACGTACTCGTTGCTGTACTCTGTGCCAATCTGGGGTGGCTTTGACTTGCCCTCGGTCGTGACGGTGGTGACAAACACCTTGTCCCCGGTCACGATCGGCGACGACCATCCACGCCCGGGGATTTCCTCGGCCCATTCCACGTTCTCGGTTTTCGACCAGCGTTCGGCCAGTAGCTTATGGGTTCCCACCGGGTTGGCGTCTGGTCCGCGAAACTGCGGCCAGACCATGTCCTGGCCATGTACCGTGGCCGACATCGCCAACAGCGCGCACGCCAAAATGGCCTGGAGTAAGAGGCGGCGGCTAAGCGTTCGCGCAGGACACTTCACCAAATTAGATTTGTCTTTGATCATTTTCATTGTTCTCCGATTCCTTTAACTACGAATGTATAGCGTGGATTCTTGTGTACAGAATTCTGCAGTATCTCAGGTTGCCGGGCCCATCCGAGAATTGCGAGGGTGCAGAGCAACGTGGTCGACAGCGACGATTGAACTCGCGGCCGGCGCTGCCTGCTGGCGCCGACTGGTTGCCGGCCAGAACAGGAGGAATGCAGCAACCATAGCCACCAGCGCAGCAGGAGGATTAGCTTCTGTTGTCTAACGGATGCCATACGCCAACGAATCATTGGTTAGCCTTTCTAGCTCAGCGCCTCCCTGGAGCGCTTCGAAAAGTGCCAGAGCCCACCGGTAATCTCAACCGGCAAACGATGACCCAATTGGCGGGCGAGCATGACAATCTGCCCGCGATGATGGCCTTCATGTGCGACGAAATACGTTAAGACGTGTCCCACGTCGAGAGGAAGATTACGCCAGGTGTACGACGACGGCGCCGGGATCGTTCCGCCTCTGTCAAAGCCCAGCGTCAACAAACTGGCAATCCCGCGGCTACTGCGACCGAGTGCTGGAATCAGCTCCTTCGGCCCAACCTTGTGTCGCTCCACGGGTCGCGGCACGGCAATACCGTGGTCTTTTCCTAACGTCTTGATCCACATACACCGCGCATTGTGGATGTGGCCGGCGATCATGCGGACGGTTCGACGTGGAGCCCCGGGCACCTTAGCTTCCCAGAGCTCCGGTGGTAAGTGCTCGACGAGAAAGACCGTAACGCGGTTGCTGGTCTTCCACGCGGCGAGCAGCATATCCCGCTGATCAGGTGGGGTGCGAGTCATAACTCTCCAAATAAATGAACAACCGTCACGCCGTTCTTCCAGTGATATCGGTTCATCGGACATTCCCCGCTTCACCCGGAGTCCAGTTCTAGCGAGATCTGCCTCAGACCGACGAAAGGTGGGGTTTAGTTGGCCGTGGATTCACGCGGATAAGCATGGATCGGAAGTAGAACAACAGAGCCTTCTGATCTGCGTTTTTCCGCTTCCATTCGCGGCTGACTCTTACTGCTGACCTGAAAACTCGACTGATTCACCTCAAGTCTCACCCGACAAGTAGTCTAGAGACTTGGTTTGAGACGCGACCCTTGACTGCGTTGGCCCGGGCACTATAGCTGATACGGTCGGTGGCGTCAGCCGGCAGGTGCGCGCGCATCCGCCCCTTGAGCAGGGCGAGGTCCTCGGATGGCATCGCCGCGAGCTTGGCCCCGACGCTCGGCCCCCCGAACACGGTCGTCCAGTAGTCGTCGAAATCGGCGAAGGTCCGTTGCACAGTGATCTCCCGCGTTTCGACGGCCTCTAAACCTGCCCCAGTCCACAAGTCCGTCAGTGCGTCTATTCGAGAAGCGCCAGGGCTCGGCGGAACTGGAACTTCAACCCCCAGCTCACGCATTTCGGCATGCAACGCCTCGTAAGGAAAACCACCGCCCTCCATGTCCCAGGCATAGGCTGTGACGGTGCCACCCGGACAGACCACTCGGGCCATTTCGGCAACCCCCTTCGCCGGGTTGGAAACGAAGAAGATCACCAGCGGCATGACCGCCGCGTCGAAAGCGTCGTCGGAGAAGGGAAGGGCCATGGCATCGCCCTGGCGAAACTGTGCGATACGCGACGCGGGGCGAGTGCGAGCGTAGGCAAGCTGTTCTTCAGACGGGTCTATTCCCTGTACCGAGGCTGGCTCACAACACTCGACGAGCATTTCGGTAAAGGCTCCGTTGCCGCAGCCCACGTCCAACCATCGCAAACCTGATTTAGGGGCAAGCCAGTCGAGGAAAGTTTCACCGGCCAGCTGGCTCCACTTTCCCATGTATCGTTCGTAGGCGGTCCCGTCGGCGAAGCGGATTTGGTTGGTCACCGTTTGTGTTTTCCTCCAGTTGTGCCTGTGAAGCGCGGAGCTGCTGCCATACCGGTATCCTCAGTCGAGCAATTAACACGGGGCTGAATGATCACGCCGGCCAAGTCGTCACATGGCGTGGTGCCGGGCAATCTCCTTCGGGCTGAGCCTGAGAAAACGCGCCGCATTATTGTAAAAGATGTCCCGCTTCTGCCTGACGCTGAGGAATGGCGCTTTCTGGATGGCGTCTATCCCGGGTTCGATGATGCCAGGCCAGACCATCTGGTCGGACCCGAACATAACCCGCTCGCCATATCCGGCGTCCACGATGGCCTTCAAATACCTGTAGAACCCGGCGCGTGGCTCGACGTTAACCAGCATGCTCACCTCGACGTAAACCTGCGGATGCGAAAACAACAAGGCCAGCAGATCGTCAAGCATCGGATAGCCGGCGTGCATCAGGTCTACCCGCAGCTTCGGGTGACGTACCAGGACTTCCTCCATCGTCAGGGCGCTCTGAAGGCGGGCGCGGTAACTTTTGTTACCGAGATAAAATTCGCCGGGACCGCCGGGGCCAAGATGTATCCCGACCGGGATGTCCAGCTCTTCAGCTAACGCCCAATATGGCTCCATCCGCGGGTCATCCGGAGCGATTCCTCCATACTGGTTCAATACCTCGCCCAGCACTGAGAAAGATCCTTTCCGATGAAGCTCCCGCATGGCCTGGGGCGAGAGTGCTTCAAAACCCTTCGAATCCCCGCCGGCAGAAGCGGTCCCGCCATCGCGGTCGAGCCGGAAGTCCAGGCCGGCGATGAAGCGACCCGGTGCGGCGCCCACCCATTTGGCCACGAGATCGGGCTTCCCGCCGAGCATGCCAATGATGTTGTGGCGTTTCATCACGGCCATGGTTTGCCCTAACACCTCCGCGTCCGTCGTGGCGGGGTGAACGGGTTTTTTGCACAGTGGCTCAGCCTTTTCCAGCGTCTCGCCGAACGGCCTGGCCGGGTCCCAGGTGGGCATCTTCTCGACCGGGGCGCACAGCGGGCCGGGGTTCGGTCCGTAGTGGTGCGCCGTGCGCGCATGCATATGCATGTCGATGATTGGCAGCCGCTTCTGTTGCGCCCGCGCTTCCACGCTAAGCGCGGCGAGTAGTAAGACGATGAGAACGACTTTCACATAAGTGACCATAGGATTACTTGTAGCCATCATGTTTGGCGCCGGACAACGACCTCGACGGTCTTCATCCGGGGCACGCGATGAACATGACCAATCTACGATTGCTACCAACACATCAGACTCCCCAAGGCGTGTCATTCCTGTGCGGTCTTCGCCCTCAGGTATGCTGAATAAAGCTCCTCAGGGTTTTCTACGTAGGTTTCGACGTACCCACACTCGCCACAAATCCGTGCCCGTAGAGTTCCTTTGCTAGTACCCTTGAATATCAGCGCTTCCGGATTCTCGTAGACATGAACGGTTAGGTCAGCATTTACGCTGTAATCCGCGCGATCAATGATGCGGGCCTGGGGAATTATTTTGGCCGATTGACACTTTGAGCAGGTCTCGGTTTGTGGCATTCACAATTCCTCCCTGGTCGGTATTCAAACCCAACGCGCTCTGGGGAAAGCATCTGAGGCAGTGGTGCGGCAAACGGGGCAACCGCATTTCGGGCACGTTATCGATGAGAGGCTCGCTGATTCCCCTCCGCTAGTGTTTATCTTCTTCCCACCTGATCTGAGCTGCGACTCCATC
>DATKIS010000012.1:0-4793 GCA_035543975.1 Pyrinomonadaceae bacterium | reverse complement strand
TGAACAGTGCCAACTCTCGCGCCTTCCGGAAGCGATTTGCGCAACGCCGATACCTGCGCGTTGTAGGGAGCAACAACAAGGATGTCTTCGATCCCAATGACCTTTGTGTTGCCGTCCCTGTCCGTCCAAGTCGCTTTACTGTCCAGTAGACCTCGCACTAGCGCGTTAACTCTTTCCACCTCCTCGGGTGACTCGTTCTGATCTCCCGAATGGATAATTGGCACAAAGCGCAAACCTGTTCCACCCAGCGGTTCTTCGGCGTTAATCCTTTGAGTTGCATTCTCGGGCCTGGCAGCGAGTCGGCCTTCATAGAAAAGCTCCGAGGTGAAATCGCACACGTCAGGGTGAAGACGCCACGTTTCCCTGCTTGCCTTCGCTGGTTACCGTCCATCGGCCTTTCTCTTTGTGCAACCATCCCGCCTTTACCAAGTCGACGGTCGCGAATCGAACGATCTTCTCGAATCGCCTCCCGCCGGACGCATACTCACCCTGCTCGTAAGGGGAAAGCGTTAAACGTTTCTCGAGCTGAGCAAGCGCCTCCCGCGCCGGCATTCCCTCCGGAATGGGAAGCAACAATTGGAACAACTCTCTAAGCATTTCGCCGGTGCGTCGACGAGTGATTTCAGGCATCAAGTCTCCTTGCTAGGAAAGAAGAAATTCATGCCCCGCTGTGGGGGTGTCCATTGGGGCTCCTGGGCTGAGGCTGAGCATGGGTCACACCGCTTTCACGCGAGGGAGAGCGACCCGATGCCGAAATCCGAGGTACGACGCTTCGAGAACACGTTCCACCACACTCGGCGAGGCGGAAAACGTAATAGTTATCTATTGGTTTCGTTGACGTGAGCTTGTGTCAGGAAGGAAGTCCCACGTAAACGAGGAGAAAAAGAATTGCGTGCGGACTGTAATTCAGGAATGGTGATCTGTCAATGACAAGTCACCAGTGAGGAATCAAAGCTTTCCGTCGAGAAATGGAGCAATTTGAAAACCGAAAGCTCATTTACAGAACCGGGCGCTTGGCGGGATCTGGCTTGGGTCAGTCCCCTTCACTGCCTCGGGGCGCCTCGGTCCACACTCACCCAACTTACAATCGTATTTTCCGCAGCCTGAGTGCGTTGCCAATGACCGAGACCGAGCTGAAGCTCATCGCCGCCGCGGCAATCATCGGGTTTAGTAACAATCCGAACACCGGATACAAGACGCCAGCGGCGAGCGGCACACCCAACGCGTTATAGAAGAACGCAAAGAATAGGTTCTGCTTGATATTGCGCATGGTGGCCCGGCTCAGCGTTCGGGCGCGCAGGATGCCCCTTAAGTCGCCTTTTACCAGCACCACGCCGGAGCTCATCATCGCCACGTCGGTGCCTGTACCCATCGCGATTCCGACATTTGCCTGGGCCAGCGCCGGCGCATCATTGATACCGTCTCCGGCCATAGCAACCACCTGGCCCTCACTCTGGAACCGCTTGACCACGTCGACTTTCTGATCCGGAAGGACCTCGGCGACAACTTCATCCAGCCCAAGCTTGGCCGCCACGGCATCTGCCGTCGTGCGGCTGTCGCCGGTGACCATCACGATTCGCACCCGTTCCGCGTGCAACTGCTTAATTGCCTCAGTTGAGCTTTCCTTGACCGGATCAGCGACGCCGATGAGGCCCACCGCTCTATCGTCGACAACCACGAACATAACTGTCTGTCCGTCTTGGCGTAGCGCTTCTGCCTTGTTTGCTAAATCACCCGGATCAATCTTGAGGTCGGTGATCAAAGCACGGTTTCCCAGCGCGACTCGATGCCCTCCGGTTTCACCGGTCACACCCTTTCCCGTGATCGACTCAAAGGAAGTGACCTTCGCCAGTTGAACCCCGCGCTCCTTCACTGCGGCTACGATAGCGTCCGCCAGCGGATGTTCACTGGCCTGTTCAAGGCTGGCAGACAAACTCAGGAGTGTCTCTTCGTCTACCCCCGGCACCGTTATCACACTCGCCACCTTCGGCTTGCCTTCCGTTAATGTGCCCGTCTTGTCGACGATCAGCGTGTTTACCTGGTGCAAAATCTCCACGGCTTCGGCATTGCTGAAGAGAACGCCCACCTGCGCAGCTTTACCCATCGCCACCATAATCGACATCGGAGTTGCCAGACCCAGGGCGCAAGGACAAGCAATGATTAAAACTGCCACCGCGTTAATTAAGCCGTAGGCCATCCGCGGCTCCGGTCCGAACGCAGACCAAACCACAAAGGTGACGATAGCGATGAGAATGACTGCCGGAACGAAGTAGGCTGAAACCTGATCGGCCAGTCTTTGAATGGGTGCCCGGCTGCGCTGGGCCTCGGCCACCATCTGCACAATCCGCGCGAGCATCGTGTCCGCACCCACGCGTTCAGCGCTCATTACGAAACTTCCGGTACCGTTGACTGTCCCGCCAATTACGCGCTCGCCTGGCTCCTTGGCCACGGGAATCGATTCGCCAGTGACCATTGATTCGTCAACCGCGCTCGTTCCTTCCACGATTGCGCCATCCACCGGAACTCTCTCGCCCGGACGCACCCGGAGCAAATCTCCGACCTTCACCTCGTCCAGGGCAACGTCGTGTTCGCCGCCATCAGCCGAAACACGCCGCGCCGTCTTGGGCGCCAATCCCAGCAGCGCTTTGATTGCCGAACCCGTCTGACTCCGTGCCTTTAATTCCAGTACCTGGCCAACCAACACGAGCGTGGTGATTACCGCCGCCGCTTCGAAATAGACTGGAATTGTTTCGCCATGCCCGCTGAACGAATGCGGAAATATCTCCGGAAACAGGGTGGCTACGAGGCTGTATCCGTAGGCGACGCCCACCCCAATCCCGATCAGGGTGAACATATTCAGACTGCGGTTTACCAACGACTGCCAGGCACGAACGAAGAAAGGCCAGCCTCCCCAAAGCACGACCGGCGCAGCCATGACCAACTGAACCCACGAAAGCGTGGCCGGCGGCACGAGGCGCTGCAACGGTGCGCCGGGAATAAGATCGCTCATTCCGATCACGAAGAGTGGAATTGTAAGTACCAGGCTCACCCAGAGCCGTCGCCGCATGTCAGTCAGTTCGTGATTATCTTCTTCGACCAGTGTGACCGTTCGCGGCTCGAGCGCCATCCCGCAAATCGGGCAACTTCCGGGCGCCTCACGAATAATCTCCGGATGCATCGGACAGGTGTATTCCGTCTTTTGCTGCGGAGCAGTAAACGTCGCTGGCTCCAACGCCATGCCACACTTTGGACAGGAGCCAGGCTTGTCTTGCCTTACTTCGGGATGCATTGGGCACGTGTAGGTTTGGGCGGGAGAGTTCTTAGCAGGTTTCGGCGCACGCTGAATTCCAACCAGCTGAGTGGGCATTGGTTCAGTCGCCCCGCTTAGGAACCGCTTCGGATCCTCCTGAAACTTTCGGAGACAATGGGTGCCGCAAAAGTAGTAGGTTTCGCCGTCGTGCTCGAATGAGCCCGCGGCAGTTTCCGGATTAACGGTCATGCCGCAGACTGGATCTGTTGCCGAATGACTAGTGGCTGCGGTTCCGCCAGCTTTTGTTGGTTGTTGCATCTTCACTTCTGTTTTCATGTTACGCCTTCTTTCCTAAACCATCGCCACTCACCGTCGGCACGCATTGGCCATCAATCGAAGCCACTTACTTCCTTCGCTTGCTCATGCTCAGCCCTCGCGGTGTGGGGTTGGAGTGCTCAATTTCCGTTCCTTCAATCAATCCGCACACGTGCCCATCGAGTTCGCCTGTCTCTTCCCATTGGGTCAGGGCCGCTCCTAATTCCCTGCGGTAACGACGCATCTCCTTCAGCCGCTCATCCAGTTCCCCGAGGCGATGCCGGACAATTTCGCGGACCTCAAGACACGGACTTCGTCCGGCCTGCTTGTCGGCAATAATTCGCTTTATCTCGTCAAGTGAGAACCCGAGAACCTGGGCGCGTTTAATAAAGTCGAGGCGCTGGAGTACCCCCTGGTCGTAAATTCGATAACCACTTTGAGTACGACCCGGCCGACCAAGAAGTCCGCTCCGCTCGTAGAACCTCAGGGCTTCGATACCAATACCGCTATGCCTGGCTACGTCGCCAATCCTGAGTGGTATTGCCGGCTCAGTTGTAACCAGCTTCTTAGATTTGAGTACCATGGCCGTCCTCTTTGGCTAATATTCTCAAAGGCAAGGACATTCTAAACCCTGTAGTCGAATACAGAGTCAAGAGGTAAATCTAATTATTTTTGAACGCTGCCCGAGGCGCGGTTAACCCAGGCTTGGCAGGTCCACCACGCCGCTTCGGTTAGAAATGAACTAACGATGAACCCGGCCCACAGGCTTGAGCTATGGCTTCTTGTTAGCGTTGGCGTTCTTATTGCCATTCATATTCATGTTCGCATGCTCACTGGCGTTCATGTTGTCATGGACGTTGGCGTTTGCGGCCTGACTTGCGCTCGGGCTCGGTGACGCGGTAACGGTCGTGTTGGCGTTGGCGTTGGCGTTGGCATTGCTGTTTGAGTTATCGGCAGTACTGCAAGCCGCACCGACAACACTTGCAGTCAACAAGGTCAGAAAAACTATGGTTCGTCTCATATCCATTCCTCCTATGTCCAAAAGAAAACAACTGTCTGGGGCTAACTCATTTTTAACCCTCAATCCCCCCGATCAATGTTTGTGCGGAGACTGCGTCGGCGCGCCCGACGGCGGTTCCGAAATGCCTTCTCTGATCCTTCTCTGGACCTCCGCATACACGTCCGGCGGCAACACTCGGACCAACGTCATCATCCCCATCATGGATGC
>DATKIS010000011.1:0-3695 GCA_035543975.1 Pyrinomonadaceae bacterium | reverse complement strand
TGGAGCTCGAAAACTTTATCGAACAGCCTCTCGAGACCTCGATCGTCTTGGACCATCCCAGCATTGAAGAACTGAGCGTTTATGTAGCTCGCATCCAGCTGGCATCGCAAACATCCACGGCGACTCATGCATCAAGCTCTTAAGGGAGTACGTTGCAAACCATTCCTCGTGGGCTTACAGCCTTGTTTGAAAGTTAGCAAAAGGAAACTCCGCTCCTGGCATGCCCAGGGGCGGGAATAGCAGGAGTAAAGATGAAGCTTGCTGGTATTAAGGCGATCATTCCGTCGCGCACAGTCGACAATCAAATGATCAAGTCCATGGTCACCGACCAAAGTGCGGATGTACTTAAGGATCAACTGCGGTCAACCATTGGCCGAATCGATTTCTACCTGACGTATTCGGACGCCGATAAGCGCCAATGGCTGTCGGACGACGAATCGCCATTCGACCTATTGGAAAAGGCAGTCGAAGGTGCTCTCGAACAGGCTTCCGCCAAGCGATCGGAAGTTGAGTTGATTATCTACACAGGTGTCGATCGGGGTTTCCTGGAGCCGGCAATGGCGTACATGGTCGGTGCAGCCCTTGGAATGCCCACAGCTCATTGTTTCGATATCGTTGACGCCTGCATGAGTTGGACACGCGCGGCCTTCATCGTTTCGAATCTACTAAAGTCCGGGCAATACAAGAATGCGCTCATTGTCAACTGTGAGTGCAATATGCGTTACGGGGGACGACTCAATCCGGGGTGCTTCAATCTCCGTAGCGCCGATGAGGTCGAATGGAACTTCCCGGCTTATACCGTGGGTGAAGCGGCTACCGCTACATTTTTCGTGGAAGATAATTCCAGACCGTGGGAATTTCACTTCTTGAGCGCCGCGAATTTCAGTGATCTCTGTACCGTACCCCTCGATGGTTTTGATCGCTATTGCAGACCTGGCCCACGCCTGGGCCGCAACGGGCCGAACCAGTTGACATCCTTCGGCTCAGATTTGTTCCGGGCGGGACGAGAACTCGGAGTTGAAGTCTTCAACCAGCTCTCGACTCCTCACGATGAAATTAAGGCGATCTTTCCCCATGCCGCTTCGAAGCGGTTGTGGTGGGATATGGGTGAGGAGATCGGAGTGACTGAGAAGATTCACTTCATTTATCCATACTACGGAAATTTGGTCTCGGCCTCCGTTCCTACGGCGATTGCTGAGGCGTGGAATAAAGGGACGATTCGTGAATGCGACACACTGGCAGGCTGGGTCGGGAGCGCCGGGATATCTTTTGCTTCATTCGCGTTCCAACTTTGAAGTTGCGCCGTCTTAACGGCACCGAGCTCAAGCTGCGGGAACCGTTAGCTCTGGAAATCGCTCAATAAGAATTTCAGTTATCTAGTAAGGAGGTGCGGAATGGCGCAGGTTCCAGCTTTATGTTCGCCTGATCAGAAACGATCTGTTCTTTTGGTTGGTGACCAACCTTATAATAGTGATCGTGTCATCAATGAATTAGTTGAGGCGGGCTTACAGGTTGTAGTCGCAAAACTGGTTTCGGATCACTCCGAAACTCTTCTGGCAAAAGTGAACCATGATTCGAGCCATTCTGAAACTCGGGTTCAGCCGCACGCCACGGAAATTCTGCCCGACGAAGCGACCGCTATTTCAGACGTCACGCTCACTCGCCTACGACAGGAATACGGTGAAAACTGTTTTGTCCTGCCGCTCAATGACTACATCGCGGAATATGCGGCTAAGATTTCGACTCTGCTTTCGCATCCCTGTTATCCATCCCGCTCGGCCGAGATGACAAAACGTAAACACGAGTTGCGTGCCCTCTGGAATCGACTCACCGAGCAATCCAATGCAGACCTTTGCAGCATCGAATATTGCTATGTAGAACAACGGAGTAATGCTGAGGGCGTATTCGATTATTACCCCAGTTCCGGTTTTGAAGCCTTACCTGAGAATACGCCGCTTATCGTGAAACCGGACGAGTTGAGTTCCTCCATTGCAATCAACTATGCAAGGTCCAAGCATGAAGCCGTCTCGCTCGTAGGCGCTGTCTGTGCTGAACTGCGTTCCAAATGGTACGAAGTTGGCCGGAGTATCGGTACCGAGGTACGACCGCGAGTGATCATAGAGATGGCTATTCCAAGATCTACTGCCCTGCATCCGGGAGCGGAGTTCAGCATCGAATTCGTTTCTTTTGAGGGGCAACATCATCCTGTGGGAATTACTCAAAAGTGGGTCGGGCCGAACTTCATTGAAAGCGGTCAGTTCTTCCCCTCCGAATCGTTTCCCGAGCGCTTGAGGCCGGCGCTTGAACGTGCAATTCACCAACTATTGGAGCACCTTGAGGTCAGTTACGCCGTGAGCCACTGGGAGTTCATCATTACTCCTGATGAACGAATTGCGTTAGTCGAGGGGCATCTTAGACCGGCGGGCGGTAGGATCATGGAACTGATCGGGCAGAGCACAGGTCAGAGTCCAACGAGCGCTCTGTTTGAGGCGCTGGCGCAGCGAAAGGTGGACTTTTCGTTTGCCCCGCGCACGTCCTGCGGCCTCTTCTGGATGATACCTGAAGTGCCGCTAACGGAAGTGACTGAACTCAAGGTGAACCATGATGTGACAGGTGCGCTGTGTAAAGACCTGTACATTCATCAGCAAGGCATCATTGCGACTCCGAACTGGGCGCAAGCAACGGATTGGCTAATGCGTCTCGCTCATGTGCTCGCCACTGGTGACAATCTCGACGTCGTTATTGAGCGCTGCCGAACTGTGGCTCAAAGTGTAATCCTGTCAGGAAAAACGAACGACACCCCAGCCTCGACACCGCTTAAGCTGGCGATCGATCAATAACACTAACCTTTGTCAAACCGGATATTGAGAACACCCCTCAAGCCTAAACTCAACACTCTAAATGGAGGAGACACGAAATGGCAATGATCCCCAATCTGACTCCAGAGCAACATGAATTGCTGCGAAGTGCTGTACAAGGTCCAGTATCGCGTAGCTTTGCTATGAAGCGAGGCGCGGAATCAGAAGTACCCTTCGTCGCCTGGCCCTTTGTGGATACACTTTACGACTACACGGAAATCTTAAATTCGACGCCAATAGCGTCCTTTCCGTCCGGGCCGCCAGCGAACCCGGTTTACATCGTAGGCGCCGGTGCGGCTGGGATGGTGGCCGCGTACGAACTGCTCAGGGCGGGAGTTGTGCCGATTGTGATTGAAGCGTCAGACCGCATTGGCGGACGCAACTGGTCCCAAGACTTTGCAGGGTCTAACGTATTCGCGGAAATGGGGGCCATGCGAGTACCCGTCTCTAACAAAGTCTTTTGGTACTATGCCGGACCCAACATGTTCAATCTGCAAACAGGGCCGTTTCCGGATCCAGGAGTTGTGCCGACGAACCTGTACTATGAGAACACCCTGTACGATTGGGCACCAAACACGCGGCCTCCAGGCCCGTTTGCCAAAATTACCGCGGATTTCTACGGGTTCATGGGTCCGTTGCTGAACAACATTTGGACACCGTGGAAGCAGGATCCCCCCGACCTCGCTCAAGTCCAGCAGATCTGGCAGACCTACATCACCAAATATGCGAACGTGAGCGTCTATGAAGCCCTCAGGCAAGGCATCCCCCAGTGGACAACGAAGGACTTCACTGCTTTCGGTGCGTTAGGTCTTGGGACCGGCGGCTTCGGGCCTTTTT
>DATKIS010000010.1:0-4316 GCA_035543975.1 Pyrinomonadaceae bacterium | reverse complement strand
GCAAACACCGATGATGAGCATATCAAAGCAACGCTGGTGGGCTCGTCGGTCACGGTCCCCTTCAAAGATGGGAAGCTTCTGTTAGGGCGATGGCAGGGAATCTTTCTGTGCGAGTTTGATGGCGGCCGCGAGCGCCAGGTCATCATGATGGTGAGGTAGCATCAGACAGAGGGTGCCCCTGCACGCCGCTGCGCAAAACCAAGAAACGATCCGCCAAATCACACGAGACGGCACGAACACAGGTGCCTTGGTTCGAGTTATTCGGTGTCCTTTCGTGGATCGCCTGGAGCATGGATACGGTAGCAACTAGAAATGCCAGCCCGAACCTACGATGACATCGCCCCGCACTATGACAACATGGTGCGCCCGCTCGATCGTTGGTTTCTCGCTCGGCTTCGAGCAGCGACGCTTAGTTACCTGCCTCAGCACGCTCGCATTTTGGAACTGGGGGCGGGAACCGGCAGGAACTTTGTTTACTATCCCACGAGTGCCCTGGCGATTGCCTCCGAACCCAATCGCGAAATGCTCAACATTGCCAGCGAGAAGCCCAGGCCTGATCGCGCCCTCCTGGTTCAAAGCTGCGCCGAGCAATTGCCCTTCGCCGACGCGTTCTTCGACGCTGCGTTTGCGACTCTGGTCTTCTGCTCCCTCGGGAACCCCGCGGAAGCTTTCGCTGAACTTCGCCGCGTGGTGAAAGCCGGTGGTACAGTAGTCCTGCTGGAACACGTTCGGCCCCACGGACTGCTGGGCCCAATCTTTGACCTAATCAACCTAATCACAGTCCCTTGCTTCGACGATCATTTCAATCGTCGTACTGCTGACGAAGCGCGGGCCAGCGGACTGCAGCTGGTTAAAGTCGAGCGCAGTTTGCTGGGAGTCATCAACCTAATCTACTGCCGCGTCTGAAATCGCTGATACCGGCTACCGCCGGGCAGGGGGCGAAGGAACGACGATGAAATTCCTGGTGGTCTTGATCGCACTAACAACCGCGATGATGAGCGGCGCCACCTCACTTGGCCAGGGGCTGTCTCCGCAAACCGCAGTTGCAGCTGACTCAAAGATCGAAACGACCTACGACAGCGTTAAGGACCGAACAACCGTGAGGCTGGCTCCGGTCAAACTTTCCGGCGAGAAAGATAAGTACCGCAGTCTCCATATGTCGCCGTCCTTCAGTTTCCCCGGACGCCAGCCGGCGCCGCCTGCCATCATTGACTTCGAGCTGCAAACCGTCGTGAAAGCAAGATTATTGGACAGCGATCTGTATGTAGTTTTCATCGTGGACGGGGACAAAATCCATCTGAGCTCAAACCGGTGGGCCATTGCGCGACCTGTTCCCGGCAGGCGTTGGATCGGCGAGCGGCTGGTCTTTCGCATGCCTTACGATCTGTTCGTACGACTCACCAAAGCGAAGAAGGTTGATATCAAGTTTGCTGCGGTCGTATTTGAGGTGAGTAAACCGCAGTTGGAGACTCTGCGTAAGCTGAAGGCTGAGATGCAGTGAGCCCGTGTGGCACGAGCCCTTAGTGTTGTCTCGTGTAATTTCGTCGGGCGTTCTGGTTAATAATTAAACCGCCCATCCTCGAAACAGCTCGAAACTCCTTTAGTCCTCATCAAGCGTCTTCAACACCGCGGCAAACTTCTCCACATCAGCCCGGGTGCGCTCGAGCAGGCGCCGGCTTTCGAGATATGCGGCCCAGTTAGGAGTTTGGGTTAAGGCCTTTTGCGTGTCCTCATCCAAAGCCTGGGCCATCACGGCAATCAGATCACTAACCACACCCGTGTGGGTCAGCAGAGACTGGATGATCGTGTAGGCGAGCTTGGCTTGTTCGTAGTCAAGGTCGCGCGGGGTGTCGGGCGATGGTGATTGGTCGGTGCCAGACATAATCGATGAAATGGTTGAGCTAAGATTGAACTCTGAACTCTTGGCTTCGCGGCCGGGAAGCAGTTTCAAGTCTTACTGGACAGCGCGATTCACAAAAGGCAGCGCTGTGATTCGCGCCTCCGCTTCACTTCCCTCAACTGCCACGCTTACCGCCGTTTCCGCAGCCAGATAATCGTATTTCACATATCCCAGCGCGATTGTGTGGCCCAGGTGAGGTGAATAGGTTGTTGAGGTGACGCGGCCAATCTCTTTGTCGCCCGACTTAATCGCTGCGCCTGGTTCAACTCTGACCGCCCCATCAAACCTGATCCCCGAGAGCTTCTTCGCCACATGCCCGCGATATTTGATGCGCGCAATGATCTCCTGACCGACGTAGCAGCCTTTGGTATAGCTAACTGCGTCGTCCAATGCCGCCTCGGTTACAACATTGGTGTCGTCCATATCGATTCCGTAACGTGGAATGCCGGCCTCGATCCGCAGTATCTCGAGAGCATCGTGACCAACGGGACGCGCGCCGGCGGCACCCAAGGCGTTCCACAAATTGTTCGCCCCGTCTATGTCCGCAATCAGATCGAACCCGAGTGCACCGGTGTGTGTTGCGCGAAGCACAGAATAGTCGGTTGGCGTAAAGATCTCCCTTACTTCAGCTGGGGCGAACTCGGCTATTTCCACACCTACCACTTTGCTCGTGATCCGTACCGCTTCCCTTCCCTGGATCGAGAGGTGGGCCGTTTGATATGTGACATCCTTGACTCGAAAATCGCCGGCGAGTGTGAACCGCTCAATAGTCTTCCATACAGGTTCGCGGGTGGCAGGTTCGGTATCGATTAGAAACCTGGGACAACTTTTCTTTTCGGTACTCGCCGGGTCGTCCTTTAAGCGCATCACTCGCACGCTCGCGATTAGACGGCCCTGAACATTCGGAAACGCCGCCGGCATCCAACTGTGCTCAGCCAACGTTTTCATGTCATTGGTTATCAACCCATTGAGAAACTGGACCGCTTCAGAACCACTTACCAGAAGGCGACCCCGCGCGGAAAGGTCGATCATTCCCGCACCGGATTCGCGCACCGCCGCGTATTCCCACAACAGGTCACCGTAGTTTGCGGGGATTGACCAACCCTCATGGACAAACATCTGGCCACCGAGACGCTGGTGCGCTTCGGCTAGTGGCGAATTCAAAACAGCAACTTGTCCAACGTTATCAGTCATACAACCTTACCTGCGTTTTTCGGCCTGAAGAAAGGAGTATCAGCTTCCGCAGATCCAAATACGCGGAGCGATATCATTAACACCGTGGCTTTGGCCCGGTGATCATAAGTCCCATCATTTCGTGAACCGTTTCCAACGCTTTTCGCGATCCTCGCACTCAAAACGGTTGAAACGGTTTCGGGTCATTCCCAACTTCTGTTCACCGGGCTGAAGCCACGGCGTTAATGAGATCGCTCCGCGTGGTGGAGGTCGACATTTGCATATCGCTCGCCCGCTTAATCGCCTGCGCCACGACCTGATAGTCGGTCAACTGCTGCTGCTCGCGCCGGTGCGACGCCAGAACCTGCGGGCTCGGATGATAGATAGGGATCAGCACGCGCCCATGCCACCGGTGAATCCGGGCGGCTGATTCTTTAAGGCTCAGATTGTGGGGCTCGATTGTCTTAAGCGCGTCAAGCGCTACGGAGCCCAGGGTCACTACAACCTCAGGGTCAACCAGCTCAAAGGTCTCCCGCAGAAAGTAAGAGCAGTTTGCCAGTTCGGATCGAGTTGGTTTGCGATTAGCGCCTGATTCGCTGCGCGGATTGCACAGTGCGGCGCTGGTGATGAAGATCTCCTGCCGCTCCAAACCAATCGACGCGAGAAACCGATCGAAGTTCTTGCCGGATTGGTCGCCAGAGAACGGCACGCGTGTCTGATCAGCGCCTTTCCGGCCCGGCGCCTCCCCAACAAACATTATCCGCGCGTGTGGCGATCCATTCTGTTCACTAAGAACCGCCGCCCGTTCACACATCGCAGGACAGCGCTGGCATTGGGCCGCTTCGGCGATAATTTGCCTGAACCGTCCCGGCTTTGTCTCTCTGGCGAACATTATGGATAGATTTCACCACAAAGTGGCAGCGAGACAAAGAGGACCCACAAGCTTGAGTCAGAGAGCGGCGACGCCGCCCAATGTCTGGAAGGCTGGGACCTTGGGAAAACGTCCAAAAAGTATTTAGGGGCTGCGCTCCAATTATGGGCGCAGCCCCCGGAAAATAACTATCGATCCCGGTGGGGCAGAGCCACCACCGCACATCAGGCGGCAAAGCCGCGAACGAAAAACTCCGTACCTAAGGCCGCAGACTGATCCGGTAGGTCTTGATCTTTGAGTTGAGGGTAGTCGCATTCATGCCGAGCAAGCGGGCCGCCCGGGATTGATGACCGCCAGTTTGCTCCAGCGCGC
>DATKIS010000009.1:0-4973 GCA_035543975.1 Pyrinomonadaceae bacterium | reverse complement strand
TTTTCTGTGGACGCTTTGGAACAACCAATTCTCGTCCTTCGACCCACGCCGCCTCTTGCGCAGTTTGGCTGTCCTGTTCGGAACGGCGTTCGTACTCAAACATGTGTTGTTGGCGAGTCTCTACAGTCCCGATGGCGGGTGGTTAAAGAAACTGGCAGGCACATTGTTGCAGGGAGCATCCCTCGGCACGTTGGACGCGCCAACCTTCGCACCAGCTACCGGATACATTTCGTTCTTTGCGTTGGCGCTCTACGTTGCCGGGTTGCTCGCCTTAACCTTCGCTTCCGCTGACGATCTTGATGAAGTCATTTCCACGCGACAACTGACCCTACCGTCAGCCGGCGAGGATCAGGAATCTATCGGCAATCGCGAATTCCGGAGAATTGAAGAAACGACCCGCGAAACCACACGAGCGGACGCCAAATGAAGTTCGTGAATTTTCGTTTGATTTCGTGGATCGTATCCCGGCTACGGTAGTGCTTCCAGCAGCCTGGGGTGTTTAGTCACTGACTGATCCAATTGCGATGACCAAGAGGAAAACCTCCCGGCGCTCAGGTAATCACCAGGCTCCAGACACCGACGGCAGCTTCACAAAGCGGACCTCCGCAAAACTCTTCGCCGAAGAGAATCGTGGACTGTTGCTGGATATCTTTGTTTTCGTAGTCAACATCTTTCTAATGCGGTTGGTGACGAGAGTTTTCATTGATCTCTTCAACGAGGTTGCCGCCGAAAACCCTCTCGCCAAACTTCTGCTCGGCCTGGCCTTTCTGGCAATGTGGATCCTGCCTGCTCTGGGAGCGGTGCTGAAGCGTTGGCACTTTCACCAGCGACTCCAAGCGGCCGGAAAGAAGTGTGAGGCACCGGAAACAAAACTGGCTGGGTGTCTGTTCAATCCCCTGTTTTATTTCTGCCTAAACCTGGTAATAACCTCCGCAGTCCTAACCAGCCTGGGAGATTTCTTTTTCGGCAAGGCGTTGCTGAACAACGGTCCGGTCTTTGTTCCGTTCATAATCCTTGGCTTCATCCTCACCCTCGTGCAGACGTTTCTGATTTATCGATACTTTTCGCCGCCAAAGGATCCGCCTAAGTCAAAATTTCTGCGCGCACCACAGAGCGAAGCCATCGGCGACATCTGCCTTTTCCTCAACATGATTCTGTTTCAGGTGTTTTGGAACCTGTTAACGTTTGCCGATCTAGGTCATCCCTCAAGCCTGCTGGAATTCGGGGGCCGGCTTTTCCTTCTCTGCTTCATCGCGCTCTTGATTTACTTTCCGCCGCGCATGTTCTACCTCGCCGAAGACATCAATCGTCGGCGAACCTGGCTGACGATGCTGCTCGCGAATTCACCGGTCATCATCCGCGTCCTGATCGGCACAGGTTCGAATTCGCCAGGCTGGTGAGCGGGCATTACCAATACGCCCAAGCTCTAACACAAACCCCGTCAGGCTGGTGGGCCTGACGGGGTTTGCGTTCTTGATGTCGCTTTTAAAGCGCGACGCCATGCATTCAGACTAATTGTTTTAGAAGCAATTTGGCTGATCGAATTACTTGCTGGCGGTCTTGTAGGCCTGGCGATATTGCTGATAGGCCGCCCCGTAGTTCCCAGCGTTCTTATAAGCATCGCCCTTTGCCAGGGACGAATTCGCCTGGGACGTGTTTGGGCCAGCCAAATTGGAAATCGTTTGAACTACGATTTGCCGCACCAGCCCAATTAAACCGCATTGATTCAACGGCGCGGACAAACCACAGGTGGTCGCCGGAGTCATGAAAAGCGCCACCGGGCTCGAGTTGTCAGGGGCCGCCAAGTCGGCTTCAATCTGCAAACGCAGCATCAGGTTGGTTAACGTGGCAGCGTTCGCGTTGGCGTTGTTGATGATTGCGGTTTGAATATTACTAATCGCGGTGGTCAGCGCGGTCGTGTTGCTGTTCGCGTTGTCAACGATCGCGCCCTGGCTATTACTGATGGCTGTGACGATCGTGGTCTTATTGGTGTTGTCGTTGGTGACACTATCGGTGAGGTCCGTATGCAGATGGGCCAAGTCGGCTACTGCAGCATCAATCGATCGTTTGGTGAAATCGTCGTCACAAGCACGAACTTTGTCGCGCACTTGTTCTGCGGCAAACAAGACACCGTCACTGATGATGCAGGCCGCACTAGTGTTGCCTCCTCCGACCGCACCTTCTCCTAAAACTATCACCCCCGCGACCACGACCTGTTCACAGGCTCGGTTAAGAGCGATGTCCAGGACCTTGGCTGCAAAGTACACTGCATCGGCCGCGATAATTATGTCCGAAGCAGGGCGACCGGCGCCGACCAACGCCAGACAAACTGCATCCGGACCCGCGACTGTCGGGAAACCAGTCGAGTTCTCCATTTGTGCACCTTTTATCATCAGGGCAGCCTGCGAGGTTTTCGCATAGTACCCCTGGATTGCAGGCTTAAAGTCGTTAAGAATGGCCCTGGCATTTTGAAGGCCGCCATTCATCTGCGCTGGATCCAATGACGCCCTCAAAGTGGCGAGTTGTTTCGTGTTGTACTGCTCGATCTGAGTCCGAGCTAACGAGAGGTTGTTGACGGCCTGGACGTCGCCGGGCTTCAACGTCTCGGAAAAGTCTTTTACTGTATCAACCACTTCCAACAGCCTGGTTCGCAGAGCTTCCAACTCCTCTGCTGAGTACGGAATCGGTTCCGGAGTGCCGATGGTCTTCCTGACAGTCGACTGGGCGTTTGCCGTGCCAATAGAAAATACACATATCATCATGAATACGATCGCTACACTGAGTGCACCGAACAGAGAACGATTTAGGTTGAATACCTTCACAAAATCTCCTTTGACTGGTTATTTGAATTAATTGGTGGCGAGCGCTCCGAAGTTTCTACTCAAACTTGAAAATCGGAACGTCGTTTAGAAGGACTAACAAAACTTGCCGATACGATTAGCTTCATCAAGTTATAGGTAAACGTCGAATAAGACAAAATCCCCGCCCGGATAAAAACTTTATCGACCTAATTAGTTCGAACAACGTAGATCAACACTCCACTCAGTCCTGCACTAATAGCGCATACGGTTGTTGCTGGCGGTTTACTATTCCGTCTTTACAATTTAATATCCCGCCTCATTGGATCGGCCCAGATCAAACTAAGGAGCAAACATGTACTCAAGAGTAGCTAACAGTAAAACGCGTTTCGCTGCCACGCCGGCAGTTAGGCGAACAGCGATCTATTTTTGCCTGGTGGTTTTGGCGGCAGTTGCTTTACAACCGACGAAGGCCGATGCAGTCGCTTCGATGTCCGCACCAAACGTTCAATGGGGCAACACCATGGCTGTGACCAGCCTCGGTGGCCGGCTCTACACCATTGAGAAGAGCGGCGCGCTTTACGAAACCAATCTGGCCACCGGGAAATGGGTACAGGTTGGCAAACCGGAATTCAGCAGGACTGCAGCACTGTTCGCCGACGATCGCAGTCTCTACACGATTGAGACCGATGGCTCCCTCTATCGCGTCAGTCCGTCGAACGGATCCTGGAGTCAAGTGGGCCAGGCCGGCGAATGGAAGAACACTGGCGCGCTGGTTGTCCTGAATAATAATCTCTACAGCACAGAACGAAGTGGGGCTCTCTTTCGCACAGACCTGAGTACGGGTCGCTGGGTACAGTTGGGAAAAGCGGAATTTGGCAATACCAGGTATATGTTCGCCGAGGGCCAGAGCCTTTATACGATTGAGTCGGATGGCAGCATGTACCGGGTCAGTCCCGCAAACGGATCATGGAGCGGCATCGGCGCCGCCGGCTCATGGCGAAACACAATCGTCGGGACGACGCTTAACGGGCGCATCTACAGCGTGGAACAAGGCGGCGCCCTTTATGAAACAAATCCGGCCAACGGCGCCTGGAAGCAAATCGGCAAGGCGGAGTTTGGCCGGACTCAGTTCCTATTCGGCGCCGGGGAGTGGCTATATTCGATCGATGGCGGGGTGCTCTACCGCATTCATCCGGGAAACGGCAGCTGGACGGCGGTTGGGAAATAGCGGAGCGACGTCGTTTCGACAAAGCGGCGTTGCGCAAAAAGTCTTATCGTGTCTTTCGTGGATCGTATGACTACGAATCAGGTACACGATCCACGAAAATTACACGAAGCCAAACGAACCATGGAACACGAAATCAAGCTGCGAATCGTACTGGAAAGTCCGCCTGCTGGCGTAGACTTCGGCGTGCAGAAAGGTAAGGGCAATAACTATGAGACGATCCAGACGCAGCGATCCAAAGGCCAAGATCTGTCATTCGAATTCACGGTCCGACTGAAAACCGGCGACCACGCGCGAAACTTCCTCGGTCCCTTCGTGCACGGCCCTACGGGTGAGCGCTTCGTCTACATCGACATCGGGACCTGTGCCGGCCAAATCGAAACAGGATGGAGCCGCCGTTTGAAAATCCCGTTGAAAGGCATCCCTTCGGACCTTATAGACAACGTGTTGGCCGAGCCCCTGTCGCAGCTTGAGGCGCGGGTCCAGGGAACCGGCAGGGATGGTGGCCCAACCTGCGGCACCGTTAAGCCATTTACGGGATGGAAACTCAGAAGGTACGACGAATAACGCCGAAGGCGTTGGCTAATTCCAGCCCAGGGTTAAGCTTTGGCAACCCTGGGTTCAAAAGATCCGCAAGGTATCTTCCCAACTCTGAAGGAGTTGCGACTGCTTTGTGGTAGGCGAATCGCAACGCAACTCTTTCAGAGTTGCGTCTTCGAAAAATGAATGCGTGGTCCCAGGGTTGCCAAAGCGCAACCCTGGGCTGAAATTAGCCAACGCTTTCAGCGTATTCGTCGCGCTCGGATTTTTCACACGGCCTCGCTTGCGGGTTAGTTCCGGACTTGTACGGAAGGGTGATTTATGAATGTGGTTCTCTTTGTTTTGACGATTCCCTTACTGGCTGCGCCTCAGTGGACAGTCCGACACAGCGGCGTGACGGTGCGATT
>DATKIS010000008.1:0-3622 GCA_035543975.1 Pyrinomonadaceae bacterium | reverse complement strand
TCATGAGCAACGTTGAACTTTTCCCGGGCTTTCCGACCACCCGACTTCGGCGATTGAGGCGGACTGAGCAGCTGCGCGATATGTTTCGCGAGACGCGGTTACACGTGACTGATTTCATATATCCGCTGTTCATGGTGGAGGGAAGCGGCGTTAGGAAAGGGATCTCGTCAATGCCCGGGCAGTACCAGATGTCGATCGACAACGCTGTCCGTGAATGCGGGGAACTTCGTGATCTCGGTATCACGTCGGTCATTCTGTTTGGAATTCCCGCAGCCAAGGATGAGGTTGGTTCCGGCGCGTACGACGACAACGGCATCATCCAGAAAGCGACCCGAGAGATCAAAAAGCACTTCCCTGAGATGGTCGTCGTCACTGATGTTTGCCTTTGCGAATACACCTCACACGGCCACTGTGGCATCGTGCGTGACGGCGAAGTGGTCAACGACAAGTCGCTTGATCTGCTGGCGCGCACTGCCGTTAGTCAGGCCGAGGCGGGAGCCGATGTCGTCGCGCCTTCCGCGATGATGGACGGGCAGGTCGGTGCTATTCGTGAAGCACTGGACGAGGCCGGGTTTGAGCAGGTCGCGATCATGGCCTACGCAGTTAAGTATGCCTCGGCTTTCTACGGCCCATTTCGCGAGGCCGCGGACAGCGCGCCGGCGTTTGGCGACCGGCGTGCCTACCAGATGGACGCAGCCAACGCACGGGAAGCGTTGCGCGAAGCGGACCTCGACGAAGCAGAAGGCGCCGACATGTTGATGGTAAAACCCGCCACCGTCTACCTGGACATTCTGAAGACGCTGCGGGAGCAATACGATCTTCCGCTGGCCGCGTATCACGTCTCGGGCGAGTACGCGATGCTGAAGGCAGCGGCCCGGAACGGGTGGATTGACGAACAGCGGGCGATGATGGAAACATTGATGAGCATAAAACGTGCGGGCGCCGATATTATTCTTACTTACTATGCACGTGAGGCCGTGCGAGTTCTGAAAAGTGGGTGACGCTTAGGCCGGTTTGCTGGCCAATCGGGGTTCCAGGTCGAGGGGTGAAACAGACATGAACTGGATGATGCAGCTTGAGATTATCGGCGAAGTAGCGTTGGCGATGTTATTAGGTGGAGTAATCGGTTTCGAACGCGAGATGGCTGACAAGCCCGCCGGATTTCGTACGCAGATGCTGGTGGCTGGAGCCGCCGCGCTGCTCGTCGGGTTGGCCGATGCCATGCTGCTGCGTTACATCGTCGAGGGTAAGGCCAACCTAACCGCCGATCCAATCCGCATCACGGAAGCGATTGTCACCGGAATAAGCTTTCTGGGAGCGGGTACGATTTTCCGTCGAGAGTCCAGCGAGCAAGTCCAGGGGTTGACCACGGCGGCCTCGATTTTGTTGTGTGCTGCTGTGGGTATCAGCGTAGCCCTGCGCCAGTTTTTACTTGCGCTCGGCGTTACAATTCTCGCGCTGGTAGTCCTTCGAGGATTGAACGGGGTTGAAAATAGCCTGCGAAAGAACAAGGCTTGAGCCCGGGTTGCTAAAGCCGAAGAGAATCAAACTATTCCAAGGGCGGGACGCAACCTGTCTCCCAGACCCAGCCTCTAAGATATCGCTCTCTTACAGATGAAGACGTGGCCGGACCCGAGAAGGCAATGAGCTTCTTTCTTAACCCCAGCAGCAAAACCCTCAAAAGGCTCGGACTTGCCGCGATATTACTGTTTTTAGGGCTGATCGATTCAACCGAGGCCCAGTCAGGGCGGCGCTCAACCAAGCCCGCCAGCCCCCCGCCACCGACCCCTGCTTCCCCTGTTTCGCTGGATTCTACCAATATTGGCACGTCGCCGGTTCCGCGTATGGACGGTCTCCAACAGAAGGTCAAGCTTTTGATTGGCAGACAGCCTACCCGAAGACGCCTGCAGAGTGAAGACGTCATCCTGGCCAGCTTCGTGAACCGGCTCAATCAGGATCCGAACGTCACCGCCACTTCGGCTGGAGATATGAAACATACCGAGGCTGTTATCCTGGCTAAGACGGAGCCCCAGGCATTTGTCGTCCTGGTAAGTTTTGAAATCGATAGTTTCCAGGCAGGCACGATTATTCTGAATTCACCAGACCTCCAGATTGACTACCTGGTGCTGGCGCCCCAAACCGGTAAGAAGCAGACGAACGGCAAGGTTTACTTTCAGGCTATCGGTGGCGGCAGAATGCGCAAGAGTGAGTGGCCGGGCGGCACGCCCATCAGGATTACGCCGGAGGCTGCAGGGATTGAAGCTGCCGACCACGTCCACGACTGGCTACGGCTGGACGAGATGCGCAAACGCAACCCGTAAGGTGAGCACGCCTTCCCCTTTACCCGTTCCCCTGTTCCTTGTTCCCTCAACCCAGCTCATCCAGGGCCGCGCCCAACCTGACCAGGCCTTCCTTCAGAATCTCCGAATCGCCTCCCAGCCCGATGCGGAAGTGAGCCGGCATTTCAAAAAACTTCCCAGGTACTACTGAGGTTTCGTATTTCTCCCGCAGGAGTTTGCACAACTGTTCAGAGTCTCCCGCAGAGTTTCCCCTCGCCACGCGCGGAAACATGATTGAACCGGCCGCCGGTCTGACCGTCTCCAAATCATCGCGCTGGTCGAGAAACTCATTTAACAGCCTTCGATTTGCATCAAGTCGGCTCTGCGCATTTCGCGCAATGCCTTCCAGTTGCTGGAGCGCCAGCACGCTCAAACGCTCGCCCGCATGCACCGGAGTGGCGGCGAAGAGATCGTTGAGTCGCCAAATCCGCTGCGCCAGTTCAGACTCCGCGAAGATCCACCCGCAACGCAGTCCGCTCAAACCAAATGCCTTGGTGAGACTACTGGTGACGACGAATTCATTGCCAAGGTGAAACGCGGTCCGCGGCGGGTCCTCAAAAAGCATTTGCACGTAGACTTCATCAACCAGCACCCGCGCGTTTACGCTGCGAGCGAGCTCACCGACCTCCGCCAGAACATCGTCGCCGGTTAAGACACCGGTGGGATTATGAAAGTTAGTGAGTACGATTAGCCGGGTGCGCGGGCTGATCTGTTTCTCAATCTCTGCCGGCGACAGTTGAAAGCCATCTTCGAACCGGCGCTCAAATCTTTTGACCTCAGCGCGCAGGTAGTGTGCGACTGCCAAAAACGGTTCGTAGGCAGGCCGCTCGAACAAGACTTCGTCGCCGGGATTAATTAATGCCGCCAGCGCCAGATGGTTTGCGAAGGTGGTACCCGCGGAAGTGACTACGCAGGATGGGTCAACCCGATGTCTATCTGCCAAAGCCTGGATGAGCGGGGGGTAGCCGTATCCCGTGGTGCCGGTAATTTCCAGATCATCCAAACTGACCCGCAGGTCCTTCAGGCTCAGGTTGTCGAGACCGCTGGTGGCCAGATTGAAGCGGGCCCGGGAACTGGTCTTGGCCCAGTGCATGTATTCAGACTGCATGGTGTGATTCAACATAGACGCTGGTTTCATTTGTTCCTGGCTCGCCAAAAGTAAAATGCGGGAATTCCGGCCAGCAGGATTGCCAAACCGATCAAAGTATTCCCAGGATATTTGTAGACGGTATTAATTACTACCAGCCAGCAGATCGCCACGAACAGGACAGTGGTTACTGGAT
>DATKIS010000007.1:0-5624 GCA_035543975.1 Pyrinomonadaceae bacterium | reverse complement strand
AGCAATCCGCAGGCGCGCATGTTCACTTTCAACGCTATTGTCACGGCGCGGGTTCGCACTGCGACTGCTCAGGCAAATGGCAGCCAGCCGGGAGATGGCGCGGGTGTCGGACTACCGCCGGCGGACGAGCGGTTCACCAGTCAAACCGAAGTGGTCTCCGGAATCATCCTCGGAGGGTCGGGCGGATTGAATCGAGTGAACGGAGTCGACTATGTGGATATTCCGTTTGTCGCGAAGGCCAATTCATTTGGCGTTGATGGCGCCATGGACACTTACCCGATCTCGGTGGGACCATTGCCGGATCTGGATCTGCAGTTGCGCGATTCCGAGGGCCACATACTTTCTACTTCGGGCAACTTCGGACCTAAGGAGTATGTGAGCGGCGCGATCACGCCGGGCAAGACTTACATCTATCGCGTAGTTGGGTTCGCTAATGGACCGACGCAAGTCAACATTACCAGCAAGCAATACTTCCCCATCGGAATGGGACCGGCGGAGGGCAGCAGCACCAGCAGTCCCGGACTATTGCCGACGACTCAGGGTATTGTGCCGTTGCGGTTTATGCAGTTTACGGTGAATCCGCTGACGAAGATCGTGACGGTGAAATAGGAGGAAGGGACGGGGGAATAGGGGAAAGGGTAAAAGGGGAATGGGTAAAGGACGACGACTTTGGGTTCCTTTCCCCCTTACCCTTTCCCCTTTTTCCCCCGTCTAATAAATGGCGTTAGAGAAAAAGGGGAACTGGTTGGAGAAGCTCTCTTCTCCGTTACCCGTTCCCCTTTTCCCGGTTTCCGTTCCCCGGTTTCTCTTGGCCCCGTCTTATTCCACCGTCCACGTATCGCCGCTATTGATTAGTTTCTCCAGGCTGCCGGGGCCAGACTTGGCGATCGCGGCATCGATTTGATCAACCATCATATCTTCGTAAGTCAGCCTTTCGACGGCGCGGAAGATTCCGACCGGCTGGGGAAAGTCAGGTTGCTCCATCCGCGCCAGCATGAAAGCGACCGACGGATCCTTCAGATAGATATCATGGACCAGGAGATCATTCTCGGTAATGCCATTCTCACCAATGCTCACCACTTCAGGGTGGGCCCCGTTCATTCGAATGCCACGGTTATGGTCTTTGCCGAAAATCATTGGTTTGCCGTGTTCGAGATAGAGGACGCGGTCGTTTCGCACGCTTCTTTCCGCAAAGGAATCAAACGCGTGGTCATTGAAGATGTTGCAGTTTTGATAGACCTCGACGAAAGAGATGCCCTTGTGTTTGGCCGCCGCCTGGACCACGACGCCCAAATGCTTGACGTCGATATCGATCGAGCGCGCGACAAAGGTCGACTCGCTGGCGATTGCGAGCGAAAGCGGATTGATCGGATAGTCGATGGTGCCTACGGGAGTTGACTTCGTCTTCTTGCCAAACTCGGAGGTAGGGCTGTACTGCCCTTTAGTCAAACCGTAGATGCGGTTGTTGAAGAGTATGTAGTTGAGATCGAGGTTGCGGCGAATCGCGTGCATGAAGTGGTTGCCGCCAATCGAAAGTGCGTCACCGTCGCCGGTAATTACCCAAACGCTGAGCTCCGGATTCGCGCATTTGATGCCGGTGGCCACTGCGGGCGCGCGGCCATGGATCGAGTGGAAGCCGTAGGTGTTCATGTAGTAAGGAAAGCGCGACGAACAACCGATGCCCGAAACGAAGACGACGTTCTCGCGCGGGATCCCGAGTTCGGGCATCACCTTTTGCACGTTGTTGAGAATCGCGTAGTCGCCGCAGCCGGGACACCAGCGGACTTCCTGATCTGAAACAAAGTCAGCCTTCTTTTGTTGACCCGGGGGTGGCGCGACTTTGCCCGAAACCGCCGAGCCGACTTCGCTATCGGCCGAGACTGCTTCCGTTATCGGCTGGTTGCCGTTTCCGTTTCCACCGTGACCGTTACCAGTTGTACTCATGAATGCTCCTATAAGAATTATTCCGCGAAAATCTCGGCTACCGTGATCTGAAAACCTGGAACAACATCACCACCGTCAAGCGTGTCATTTTTCGTCAAGACCTCGATCTCGGTATGCGGGCGATAAACGGTGATGGTATGCAGTTTCGGACTAACGATCCAAACCGTGCGGGCGCCGCTTTCGAGCCAATGAGCGACCTTCCCTTCGACTTTTCGTACAGTGTCACTGGGACTAAGGACCTCAACGGCCAAATCCGGAGCGCCTATCCAATAACCCTTAATCGGCCCTGCCTCCTCAAATCGTTCACGTCTAACGAACGCAACATCAGGAGCTCGAACAGTATCGGGATTTTGCTCCAGAAGGAAACCCGTTTCAGCTGCGTACACCTTGCCGAGTTTCTTGTTCTTCACGTATTCGTAAAGAGGACTAGCGAGGTTCATCGCTACTAGTCCGTGTTCATGACCGGGAGGAGGAGACACTTTGATCAATTCTCCTTTGATGAGTTCATAGCAAAAGCCGTCATCCGGCATTGCCAGCAGTTCATCAGCGGTCATGAGTTTTACTTCGGTGCTCATCTTCAATTCCTGCACGCGGAGGGTGCCGCGCTCATTAACAAGTTTTGCTCTTCTCTACTGACTCAAGGAGCTCCAGGAACTTATCTCTCACGTAAGGGTTGAGTCGCTCTGCGAAATCTTTCTGCAAAGCCCGAATCTTTATCAACTCCTGGACGTCTGCCAAATCCTTCAACCGATGCGGCGCAGTCATACCGGAAGCCAACTTCAACTCGATCAGCTTCTCAAATGTCACGACCCGAATGCCGTCAATTTCGACTGATGCTGTGGATGGCTCAGGCATAGATACCGGCTTTGGCTTCCCATCACCCGGATATTCCCCGGTAGTCATTACCTCGATAGTGATCCCATCTCTCGTCGAACGCAGCCGCTTTCTTGCACCTGGAAATGCTGGAACATAACCCGGACCGATCAACTCTCGATGAAATACTTCTAATCCTTCGGGCGTCAGCACGAGGTCGATATCTTCAGTGAATCGCGGAAAGCCGTGCGCCAGGAGAGCGACCGCTCCGATTACCATGTAATCAATTCCATGTTCCCTCAGGTCGCTAGTGACTTGAGTCAGCGTGTTGTTGAGGGTTCCCTGTCCCTTGAAATAGCGTTGGCCTTCGGCATAAAGGTCGATCACGGATTTCGCTTGGCGTGAATCGCTAGTTTGAGACTCCATGATAACGGGTTTTAAAAGCATTTCCCCTAACGCGATCGCAACCACCAGGGACGTCCTGAAGGCCCGCCCGCTAACGCAGGCGGTTCTGACAAGAATCACAAATACTCTTCAACCTTGCGGACAATTTCGCGAATCTGGAAGGGACGGCCTTTCACTTTCGAAAACGCCACCGCGTCGACCAGATACTTCGCCCGCACCATGGTGCAGAGTTGGCCGAGGTTCATCTCGGGAATAATTACTGTTTCAAATCCGGCGAGCACTTCGCCAAGGTTCTTGGGAAATGGATTCAGGTATTTGAGGTGCGCAGCGGAAACGCTCTTGCCCTCGCCCTGTAGTTTCTCGACGGCCGTGCTGATTGAACCGTAGGTAGAACCCCATCCCAGCACCAGGACCTTGCCGGTCTTTTCGCCGAAGACTTCGATCAGCGGTATGTCGTTCGCGGCCCGGTCGATTTTTTCCTGCCTCAGCTTAACCATCAGGTGATGATTTTCGGGATCGTAGTTTACGTTTCCGGTGATGTGCTGCTTCTCGATGCCGCCGATGCGGTGTTCAAGTCCGGGCGTACCGGGAATGGCGTAGGGCCGGGCGAGTGTGTCCGGATCACGCGAATAAGGCATGAAGTTCGCCGGGTCGGTCGCGAAAGTAACGTCGATCTTCGGCAGGTCTTCGATTTCGGGAATAGCCCACGGCTCGGCGCCATTTGCCAGATAGCCATCCGATAAATAGAACACCGGACTCATATATTTAAACGACAGGCGCACGGCTTCAATGGCCATGTGGAAACAGTCGGCAGGTGTCGCAGGGGCTACCACGATCGCCGGACATTCGCCATTTCGTCCCCAAACTGCCTGAAACAAATCGGCCTGCTCAGTTTTGGTAGGCAAGCCGGTTGACGGTCCACCACGCTGAACGTTGATTATTACCAGCGGTAGTTCCGTCATCACTGCCAGACCAATCGCTTCCTGTTTGAGAGCGACACCCGGACCCGACGTGCCGGTTAGTCCGATATGCCCGGCGAAGCTGGCGCCAATGGCCGAACAAACCGCGGCAATCTCGTCCTCCGCCTGAAAAGTCTTCACGCCAAAACTCTTGTGACGAGCGAGCTCATGGAGAATGTCAGACGCTGGGGTTATCGGATAGGAGCCATAGAATAATGGCCGACCGGCGAGCTGCGATGCGGCGACGAAACCGATGGCGGTCGCTTCATTACCGGTGATCTTTCGATACTTGCCGGGCGCAATCTTCGCCTTCTTGATCGTGTAATGGGTGGTGAATACTTCGGTGGTGTCAGCGAAGTTGTAACCGGTCCGCAACGCAATTTCGTTTGCCTTGGCGAGCTCAGGGTTCTTGCCAAATTTGCTGGTGATCCAGCTCAGCGTTCCTTCCATCGGCCGGTCGTAGAGCCAATAAAGCACGCCCAGCGCGAAAAAGTTTTTGCAGCGGTCGATCTCTTTGCGCGACAGCTCGACGTTGCCCTTCAACGCATTCATGTTGAGAGTGGTCACCGGCAGCTTGTGGACGCGATAACCAGTCAACGTGCCACCTTCCAAAGGATTTGAAGCGTAGTTGGCATACTTCAAATTCTCCGGGGTGAATCCGTCCGTATTGACGATGATGGTGCCGCCTTCTTCCAAATCGGCCAGGTTGACCTTCAAGGCCGCCGGGTTCATCGCCACCAAAACGCTGGGCTGGTCGCCCGGGGTCTTGATGTCTTGACTTGAGAAGTTCAACTGAAAACCGCTGACGCCGGGCAAACTTCCGGCGGGGGCGCGAATCTCGGCCGGAAAGTCAGGCAGGGTAGAGATGTCGTTGCCGGCTACGGCAGATGTATTGGTGAACTGTGTGCCGGTTAACTGCATCCCGTCGCCGGAGTCGCCGGCAAACCGGATAGTCACGGCTTCCAAGTCTTCGAGGTGCTTTTCCGCTTGTTCTACCGGAGGTTCGATGACAGTGCTCATAATTGTATTTATTAGACCCTTTCAGAGCGAACTAAGAGATTGAGATCTGCAATACTCATTCCCACATTTAGTGAACCGTGAATAGTGAATGGTAAATGGTCGAAAGAGGTTCTTCTATTTACCATTTACGATTCACCCTCCATCAGTGCTGTCCATCACCTGATCTGGATTCGGTGGCAGGTTCATCGTAGTTTTCGGATAGCTCTCAGCCAGATAGCCGATTACGTCGAAAACGGAGATAGACCCAACCAATTTGCCATCCTTGACGATGGGAATGTTGCGATAACCCTTGTCGTTCATGATGGCAACGGCCTCACCGATAGTTGCTTCCGTTGTCAGGGTAGCAACCACCGGCGACATCAAATCACTCACCGGCGCATTCGTGTCAACGGGCTGCCCGACAATCTTCGTCAGGACATCTCGTTCGGTAAGAATCCCCACCACGGACCGATCGTCTGCGCAAATAATCGCACAGCCGCCCTC
>DATKIS010000006.1:0-4808 GCA_035543975.1 Pyrinomonadaceae bacterium | reverse complement strand
GATAGCGAAGCCGCCGGTATCGTCGGATCAACTACGCCCGACAACGCATCCAGGGAAAGCGAACCTAAGGATCATGCCTCGTCAAAAGCTGGTCGTTTTTATCGCCCGATCGACCGGTCTTACATGTGGATGCTCCGCTGGTCTATGGCCCACCGCTGGATTATTGTCGCGGTCTGCATCATCGCCGTAATCTCGATCTGGCCCTTATACAAATACGTCGGTTACAACTTCCTGCCCGATGAAGACGAATCAAGTTTTCAAATATCGCTGCGCGCCCCGCAGGGCACGAGCCTGCCGGCAACCCAGTCGGTCCTCGAGCGCGTCGCACGTGACGTACGCGAACAGATTCCGGGAGTGGAGAGTACCCTCGTAAATGCCGGCGGTTTCGGTGGCGGTGGCGGCTCGCCCAACGCCGGGTCAATCTCAGTCCGCCTGAAACCGGTAAAGGAGCGCAAGTTTTCCCAGGTTGATCTGATACAGCAGACTCGCGACCTAATTCGGAAGCGGAAGTATCCCAAAGAATATGCCATCAACGCCTCAGGCACATCTTCCATCGGCGCGAGCATCGGCGGCGGCCGGGGCGGGTCGTCGCTGGCCCTATTCATTAGTGGGCCCGACATTCAAAAACTCGATGAGTACTCAAACAAGCTGGTCGAACGGATCAAACAGGACTCGAACTTTCGCGACGCCGACCGGTCGCTCCAACTAAGCAGTCCGGAGGTTCGCGTCATTATCGACCGGCAGCGCGCGGCTGATCTCAATGTAAAAGCCGGCGACGTCGCCCAGGCCCTCAGCATGTTGTCCGCGGGCCAGCGCGTCACCACCTTCAGCGAAGGCTCCGATCAATATGACGTGGTGGTCAGGGCCGATGAAGAGTTTCGCCGCACGCGTGAGAATCTCAGCAACTTCACCGTGACCTCAGCGTCTGGCGGGACCGTCGGACTTGAGAAACTAGTGCGACTCGAGGAAGGCGAAAGTCCCGCGTCGATCGATCGTCTCAACCGGCAACGTCAGGTGACGGTCTCCGCCAGTCTGGCCCCGAACGGCTCCGAGTCGGATGGCTTGGTGGCCGTTCAAAATTATGCCAAGCAGTTGAATATGGAGCCAGGCTACCGCACCGGAGTAACTGGCCAATCGAAAGAACTACAGCGGGCCAACACTTCGTTTATGGTCGCGTTCGCGCTTTCGTTTGTTTTCATGTACCTGATCCTGGCGGCGCAGTTTGAATCGTTTATTCATCCGGTGACGATTCTCCTAACGCTGCCGTTGTCGATTCCCTTTGCGCTGCTTTCAACGCTCATCGCCGGCCAGCGACTGAACATCTTCTCGGCACTGGGCATCCTGTTGCTCTTCGGCATCGTCAAGAAGAACGCAATTTTGCAGATCGACCATACCAACGAATTGCGTTCGCACGGCATGGCCCGCTACAGCGCGATCCTGCAAGCCAACCGAGACCGGTTGCGCCCGATTCTGATGACGACCATTGCGCTCGTCGCCGGAATGATTCCCCTAATCGTGGGCAGCGGCGCCGGTGCGGCGACGAATCGCTCCATCGGTGTACTGGTAGTCGGCGGCCAGAGCCTCTGTTTGCTGCTGACCCTGCTGGCCGTCCCGGTGTTCTATTCGCTGTTTGAGGATGCGAAGGACTCGCGCGTGTGGGGGTATGTCGGCAACCACATTGATAACTTCAAGAGCGGGATGGGTCACCGGGTGGCGCAAGCCTTCAAGTCGGTTTCCGCCCCTTTTTCGCGCAAAGAAAAAATCGCGCGTCCAGTGTCCCCCGGTAATAAGAAGAAGGATAGTTATGCAGATCAAGCTTCAGGTGATTAATGTCCGACACACTTTAGTTTGTCGATCGGCCGTAACCGGGCTTCTGGAGTCAGTGCGGTTGACGATGCGAAATTCGCAGGTTGTTCCTTTGCCGCGACAACTACAAACCAAAGTATATCTGACACTAGTGCTCGCATGCGCTTTGTTCATGTGCACCACTTCCAACTCGGCTCTGGCACAACAGCCGTCGCAACAACCGCAACCGGCTCCGACTCCACAGGGTCAGCGGCCGCTACCCGGTGAACAGCAACCGCCTTCGGTCGCGCCAAATGTCCAACAACCAACGCCCGGCCAGTCTCCCCAGACACCAACAAACGCGGCGGGGGCGCCACCATCAGGCAATCCAGCCGCGGGAGCGCCATTAACCAATACGCCGCAAACGCCCGCACAGAATGTCGGAGTTGCTGCAGGAATAGCACCAGCGGAGCTCCCCACCGATCCGCCACCGGTAGCTCCCAATTTCGAAGCACCTTCGCGGCCACTCCCCTCTGCCGAGCGAGTAGGCGTTGATATCGCCAATCAAACTCCTCTGACACTCAACGAGGCAATTGCGCTGGCCCTCCAGAACAATAACGACATCGATAGTTCGCGCATAGACGTGAAGATTGCCGAGTTCAACCTGATTGGAGCACGCGGGATTTACGATCCAGTCGTATCTTCCGAGAGCTTTTTCGAGAGCCGGACGACGCCAACCAGTTCAACCATCTCGGGCGGGGTAAATGGCTTCGTTACGCAGAAGGACGTGACCGGAGCCGCCAGTGTAAATGGGTTCTCGCCGGTCGGCGGCGGTACCTACCGGCTCGACTTCTCGGGGACGCGCCTTTCAACTTCCAATCAAAACGCGACGCTCAACCCACAGTTTCCCTCGACGCTGGTCGCCAGCTACACGCAGCCGCTTTGGCGAGGTTTGAGGTTCGACAACAATCGCCGCCAGATCGAGATTGCCAAAAAGAACCTGAGCCTGACGGATGCCCAGTTTCGCCAGCGGGCCATTGATGTGATCTCGCAGGTGCAACAGGCTTACTGGGACCTCGTCTTCTCGCTGAGAAACCTGCAGGTGCAAATCGACGCCGTTAAGCAGGCGCGGCTGCAGGTCGAGAGCAATCAACGCATGGTTGCTCAAGGCGTGTTGGCGCCGATCGACATCGTTGCCGCCAGCACCCAGGTAACCACGTTTGAACAAAACGTCTACACCGCGCAGGAACAGGTAACCAGGGCGGAAAATACCCTCAAGACTCTAATGCTGCCGAATCGCACGGCTGCGTTATGGGCCAGGCCGCTGACCCCGATTACGCCGATCACGCTTGAGCCGCCGCGCATTCCGCTCGAACTGGCAATGAGCAACGCGCTCCGGAGCCGGCCCGAACTGGCCCAGCTGCAAACCAGCGCGGAGATCAATCGTATCGATACCAGGTACTACCGGGAATTGACCAAACCGCAAATTGACTTGGTAGGGACGTACACCGCGAACGGGTTGGCCGGCACTCCGACCATCCGTCAAAGCACGACCCCCAGCACCACCACGCTCCTGGTTGAGCGCGTCAACCTACTATCGACGCCCGCGGGACTACCCCTGCTCGAGATACCAGTCGCGACCGGCAGCACTGTTCCCACCAACCTGGTTGGCGGGTTAAATCAATCACTAACGAACCTGTTTCAGCGTGACTACCCGACCTATAACGTGGGCGTGCGAGTCTCGCTCCCATTGCGAAATCGAACGGCAGAAGCAAACCTTGGCAGCTCACTCGCCGTCGGAAGTCGGATCATGAATCAGCGCGCCCAAACCGAGCAAATAATCGAGGCGGAGGTGCGCAACACTACGCAATCGTTGCGGTCCGCTGAGGCCCGGCTGGCCGCGGCTGCCGCCTCGCGGTCGTCTGCCGAACTCCAGTATGAAAGCGAGCAACGGCAGTTTAGGGCCGGCACCAGTACGACTTATCTGGTGCTGCAACGGCAGACGGAACTGCTGGCCGCGCGTGGGCGGGAACTCCAGGCCCAAACAGATCTCAACAAAGCGATCGCTGATTTCCAACGCGCCACCGGCAACACGCTGGAGGCGAACCACGTATCGGTACGCTCAGATAGTCCGGCTGGCAAGGTGGAGCTGGCTAACGGTGCTGGCCTGTGGGGTGGCCCATGCTCGCCAGTCGAAGTAAAGCCCGCCAGCGACTTGGGTGCCCAACCAGAGAAGTGAACTATGCAGCTTGGCAGAAAGGTTCGTGCTGAGATGGAACTCAGACCAACCAGCGGAGGAGTCTGTCGGAAAAACGAGAAACTCTGTGCCACCTCTGTGTTCTCCGTGCCTCTCTGGTGGACTTCGGTTGCAAAAGAGGCCACCAAAGAGGCACAAAGTTCCACAAAGGATGCACAGAGAAAGACCTGGTGCTTTCCTCGACACCAGTGGGATCCACCAGCCCTTATCAAGATCGTAGGCCGCCGCCCACTCCGCGGGCTGGCGTTCGTCCTTTTGATCGTCCTGGCTGCTTTTCCGGCGTGTAATCGAGGCACCGAAAACGCCGAAGGCATCGTGATCATAAACGCGCCCGCCACCGGTGAAGTCCGCCGAATCCTTGCACGCGAAGGGATGGAGATTGCTGTGGGGCAACCGATCGCCGAAATCGCGGTCTACTCGCCAACCACGAGCACACCTACTACCGGGCGTGATCAAAAACAGTCACCCGCCGTTGTGAATCTACAGTCAGCCCAGGCAGAGATTGAAGCGGCCCGGAGCGAGGTAGTGAGGCATGAAGTGGAAGTACAACGTCTGACCCCGCTGGTATCTTCAGGCCAGGCGTCACCAGGAGAACTCGACGGCGAGCGCGCGCTATATGAACGCGCGCAACAACGGCTGCAAAAGGCCAGGACTGCGGCCCAGCAAGCCCAAACGGGACTCGTCACCGCCCGCCAACAATCTCTCAACTCGCCAGCCGTGGCACCCACTCCGAATGAGCAAATCGTGACAATCACCGCCTCCTCGC
>DATKIS010000005.1:0-3097 GCA_035543975.1 Pyrinomonadaceae bacterium | reverse complement strand
TATACGTCCTATAGGTCCTATTCACTCACTGCCTACTGCCTCCTGCTCACCGCCTCCCCCTCCTTTGCCTTCAGCCTTTCTCCTCTCTTACTATCCCCCAATGTCTAACCCGCGCACACACACCGTAACCTGGGAAGATCCACACGCCCTCGCCAAAGCCGCCGCCGGTTTGTCGGGTCTGGAATACTTACAAAAGATCGTGGCCGGCGAACTCCCGCCACCACCAATCGGTGTCCTGATGAACTTTCGCATCGCCGAGCTGAGTGAGGGGCACGCCGTGTTCACCGTCGAACCGGCTGAGTATCACTACAATCCTATCGGTGTGGTTCACGGCGGTGTCGCGGCCACCTTGCTCGACTCCGCGATGGGCTGCGCCGTCCATTCAACCCTGCCTGCCGGCGTTGCCTACACGACGCTGGAAATCAAGGTTAACTACATCCGGCCGATGTCCGTGGCGACGGGCCTGGTTCGTTGCGAAGCGGACATCATTCACAGCGGCGGTCGCACGGCCATAGCTGAAGGGAAAATCGTTGACGCGAAAGGCAAGCTCTACGCCCACGGCACCACCACCTGCATCATCTTTCGACCCGGGGCATAAACGACTAGCAGGCTCCTGAAAGAGTCTGCGGCGACACTGGGATCAATGATTCCTCTGTGCAACCTCTGTGGTTCTCTGTGTCTCAGTGGTGAAGTTACTCCCCAAGCCTACACCACAGAGGCACAGAGGCCACTGAGATCACACAGAGAAGACCCGATAAAACTTCTGGCACCCTTTTTCAGCAACCTGCTGGAACCCTGCAGTTAGTTGAAACAATCTCAAAAGCCAGCGAGTATTAACAAGGCCGGGAACGAACACGAAATTTGCGAACTCCGGATTTTGTTCCTGTCCTCTTCGTCTTGAATTCGTAGATAGTTTTTCATTGCAAGAAACCTAATGGCAGCCTCAAATCTCATTGGCCAGGTGTTGGACGGTAAGTACCGCATCGACGAGCAGCTCGGCAAAGGCGGCATGGGCGCAGTCTATTCCGCCATCCATCTGGGTACCGAGCGTCCGGTCGCGCTCAAGGTCATCGCGCCGCAGTTGATGCAGCACAGCGAGTTTGTCGAGCGGTTTCGGCGCGAGGCGCGCGCTGCCGGACGCCTCCAACATCCAAACGTGGTTGACGTGACGGACTTCGGCTTTGCCCAGGTAGGACCAGACCAGCTCGCCTACCTGGTAATGGAGTATCTGGATGGATCAACGCTGAGCGAGATTCTCGCCGAGGAACCGAGCCTGCCGCTCAATTGGGTGATAGACATCCTCGAGCAAACCTGCGCGGCGGTCGAAGAAGCTCACCGACAGGGAATCATTCATCGGGACCTCAAACCAGAGAACATCTGGCTGGAACCAAATCATCGTGGCGGCTACACGATCAAAGTGCTCGACTTCGGCATCGCCAAACTCGACGAGCCTCAGGCGAGTGCAAACGTTGGCGGAATGTCGTCCCAACCAGCGGGGTCTTCATCGCAATCTGCCAGCTCGTGGGCGGGAACTGAAGCTCCAACTCTCATAACCGACGATTACGATCCGTCGCTAGCCGGCATGCAGTTAGAAGCGGCGACGCAAAGACCCGCGCCGGATCTCTCGTCGTTGCGCTCCGCAGACGCAGCCGGGGCGGAGTCTGAAGACTCTGAAGCGGGCACGCAGATGCTGCCCGCCGAAAGCATTGATGAAGACGGCACGCGCCTGCTCGAGACTCGGGACACGGAAGATAAGCAGTCCCTGCCAACGAACTCCAGCAGCTCACTCACCCGCGTCGGCTCAATTCTGGGAACGCCACTCTACATGTCGCCGGAACAGTGTCGCGGCGAGAGTCTCGGCCCACGTTCGGACATCTACAGTCTGGGTGTGATTGCTTACCGCCTGCTCTCCGGCGAAACGCCATTCAAGGGCGATCAGGCGAGCGTGATGAAACAGCATCGCGAAAGTCCGCCGCCACCGCTCGTAGTAAAGCGGGTCCCCACGAAAGTTTCGGCGCTCATCATGTCTGCGCTGGCCAAAAATCCTGACGACCGTCCCAGCAGTGCCGCCGGTTTTGCCGGTGCTTTGCGCGCACATTCCAGCGGAGTGGGCACGCTCCTGCGCAACGCCCTGACTGTCTATAGCGAACATCTGCCCACGTTCGTGCGGCTGGCGCTGCTGGTTTATGCGCCGCTGGCGCTCATGACTGTGATCAGGGTCATTCTCATGTACCTCGCGAGCCGGCAGCTCATCCCCAAACCGTGGGATGCAGTCGCGAACACTGCCGCCAACATCGTGGGCGTGCTCGTCACCTTCTTCGCCGCGTCGGTGGTTGGAGGAATCACGACTTGGCTCGTCTCTCAACTGCTTGCCGTCCCCCTGCGTCCGCTATTGCTGCGGCCGGCCTTCGCCGCGCTGAAGAAGCGTCTGTGGCCGTATTTGTTGACCGGCTTCGCCGCCAGCCTGCTCGCCGTGGTTGGCCTGCTGCTGTGTGTGCTTCCCGGGGTTTGGGTGCTCGCTAATCTATGCTTGGTGGGATCGGTTTTGATAATGGAAGACTTGCGCGGCCTCGCGGCGATGAAACGTTCGCGAGAACTTTACCAACGGTCACGGAAAACCGTGATTGCGATTGTGTTGATTCACATTGGCGTGCCCCTCTTCCTGAACTCCGTGGCGGCGCTGCTGTTGGTTGCGGTGGTCCAGGCAATCAAACCTGGCAGCGTTCTGCACGTCAACAGTATCGTGCCTATGGTTCAACAATTCATCCAACTACCGCTGACCATCTTCTTTAGCTCGCTGGCTTCGGTGGTGACTGCACTGCTCTACTGGAAAACACGTCTGGCGGGAGGTGAGAGACTGAAGCAGGCGCTGGTTCAGTTTAGCGGTGAAGGTGTGACAACCGGTCGCGGAAAAATGGGACTCACCACCCGCGCGCGCACCTCAATGCGCACCCGCTAATTTGGAGTGCCAATTTGGAGTGCGCCGGCTCGACGGCGCTTTAATATGCGGCAGCTTGACGCCGCTTTAGTCCCCAGCGCGGATGCCCGCCGGGGATCTGGTCGACACAGAGCAAAGCGCCGTCGAGCCGGCGCACTC
>DATKIS010000004.1:0-4535 GCA_035543975.1 Pyrinomonadaceae bacterium | reverse complement strand
GTGCATGCTCGACTCAGATTTATAACCGCAGCAGGGGCAGATCGTCACAGTTAGTACCTCAATACTTAAAGCCGGATATCGGTTGCATGTCGTCGGGGCTTCACTTAACCAGCTTTGGTTATCAAAGGCTGTTCAGGTCGGCGTTCAGGCCCGGAATTTGGTGCGGCAGCGAGTCGCGCTTCTTCGTCAGGCGGTTTCGCGGTTGCTCTGTTCAACTCATACCACGTGTGATACATGCGATGAGCAAAGGTCCAGTAAGAACCGATCGCGAGTACCCACAAGACGGCCGGCATTCGGTTAGCAAAGAAATTTGTTGAACCCGGATGAGTGCTTAAGGCGCCAATTATTAAAAGTACTACACGTTCGGGGCGGCGCAGAAAGCCAACGTCACATTTGGGAATCAAGCTTTCAGCCCGTGCGCTGGCGTAGCTTACCATAACTGACCCCATTAGTCCTGCGCCCGCAAGAAAAACATTCAGGGTCGAATGGAACTCGGTATCCCTGGCGTAAAAGACCATCAAACCGACAAAAACGACCATGTCCGAGAGACGATCCAGTGATGAATCCAGGAAGCCGCCGAAACGAGTAACCCGGCCTGAAAGCCGCGCCACCTGCCCATCCAACATGTCAAAGAGGTTGGCGACAATCAGGACAATTCCGGCCCAGAAGAAATACCCAAAACCGAAAAGCATGCCCGAACCAACGTTAATAGCTACGCCGATTACGGTCAGGAAGTTTGGATTAATATGGCCGTAGGCGAGCCAACGCACCATGGCGTCGATAATTCTTTGGGCCCCGCGACCAATTCCATCAACAAACATTTTCCGGTTGAGTACTCCCGATACGATGTCTTAGACTCTCGTTAGTTTACTGTCAATTCGGTTACTTCGTCACCACCAGCATAAATACTTCAAACGGAAGCTTCGCTGACCACAGATCCGTTCTTTATTGCTTCGTATAGGCCAGAGACTTGAGCCCAGCTAGGAATACTCGCCTCGTCGTGGGAACTGCTTAAGTCTTTAATCCACTCCGATACTAACCTTTCGAATTCTATGCCGGGTTGATGTTGAACCGATTTTCGCCATTCAGGGAATGATCGAAAGAAGAATTCGTCTGAATAGTCGGCTTGCCTATCATAGGTATCGGGGGGGCCCTTCTTCCATAGATAGAAGTGTCCAGGAAACACAATAAGGAAAAAAGGACTATCAGGAATACCCGAATGTGCAAGTAGGTTCCGCCGGATTTGAACGGCTCGATTCAAGGTGTCCTCTTCTGGTCTTATGTATTTTGCCTCAACCACCAATTGGAGATTGCCAGACTTATCGAAGACTGCTACATCAGCCCGACGCCTCAATCTTGCACCCTCGATTTGCCATTCACCGCTACGAATCATTTCATCGAGACAAGGACTACAAACGTTGATTTGTCTCCGAGCGGGCAATGCCCACACGGCTGTAATCGGCGCAGGAACTTTGGCACTGCACTTTTCAGTTTGAACCTCACAGACTCCTACCGTAAGCACGCCACTTGGCTCTATGTTCATGATATTTCTCCGAGATTGGATTGCCCTGCGAGCCAATCAGTAAGCCGATCTCGAGCATCTTCTCTTAGGTCCTCTCGATCCTTGGGATTTAGCGCTGGGTGAAAAGAGGCATCCAAGCTGGTTTCGGCTTCGTCAATCAGCATGTCGGGCATCTCCAAGGGGCGTCTATATCCTCTGGCAAACCTCTCAGCATGGGACAATTCATGGCTAAACATGCTAACACTGACATCCGAGAATTTGCACTGAATCCCTCTCCCGGGTAAGCATCCGCACCCAAGTAGACAAGATCTAGGCGCTCGTCAAAACGAGTTCTGGAACCACCCAATCTGGCTTCATCAAGATTGAGTCTCTTCTGATCTTCGCCACCCAGAATATTCCATGCGAGCACACAATATTCAATCTCCCTTTCGGATAATCCCCTTTCGTTTCTCCTACCGAGGAATATCGAGATGACTATCCAGAACTGCGGATCTGCGTTAAGCGGTAGGAAAACTAAGACTTGGCGCTAGCCCATGAGGGTTAGATTTATCCTTGGGTTTGACAAAACGGCCATTCGCTCACGCATTCTTGTCAATCTCATCGTGAATCGTAGTTAGTCGCCTGATTTCAAAATTGCGAGCACCCGCCGGGGTGCGGACTACCACCTCGTCGCCTTCTTCCTTGCCCATCAGACTCCTGCCGACGGGCGAGGTAGTGGATATCAGTCCGGCTTGCGGGTCACTTTCCTCAGGAGTTACCAGGCGGTAAGTGACTTCCTCGTCGCGTTCGCCATCGTAAAGCACCAGGGTCGAGCCGTAGCTGGCCTTAGTGTGCGATATTTTCGAAACATCAATCGACCCGATTTCACTGATTCGTTGCCGCAACTCGACGATGCGGGCCTTGACCACATTCTGGCGATCCAGGGCTGCACGGTATTCGGAGTTTTCGCGCAGATCCCCAAATTCCAGCGCCCGCTTAATTTCTTTCGGCAGGTGGACGCGTAACTCGGATTCCAGTTCATCCAGTTGCCTCTGAAGTTTTATTTTAATATCGGCTGACAAGTCATTGCTCTTTCCAGCGGTCGGAAAAATCCGCCCTCTTAACACCACGAAATCAAGGTTGACCGCGCCGATGATACTTCGCTTCGTCGGGAGCACCAAAGGAAATCCCGGTATCGCGGGCGGTCCTGACGAGCTGGCCCCCAGCCGGCACAGTCTTAATATTTGCTATCGCCATGCTGATCGGCACGGTAATAACGTCACCGGCCTGAAGCGCGACCATCGTTCCCCGCTTTCCGTCCACCAGAGCCCTGACAGCACACGAGCCGTAGTTCGTCGCCAGCATGCGATCGAAGGCGTTAGGCCGGCCGCCACGTTGCAGGTGTCCCAGCACCACACATCGGGCTTCCTTGCCGGTAAGCTGCTCAAGTTCCCTCTGACAGTAAGGACCGATGCCACCAAGCCGAGGGGCATGCTGGCGGTCTCCCTTGTCCTGATAGATCAGTTCGTGACCGGTTTCAATTGCTCCCTCGGCCGCAACGATAATACTGAAGTTTGATCCGGCTTCGTCGCGAGCGCGAATTCGGTCGGCCACGGATTTCATCGTGAAAGGTATTTCCGGAATCAGAATTACATCGGCTCCACCGGCGAGGCCTGAGTGCAGGGCGATCCAACCGGTGTTTCTTCCCATTACTTCCAGAATCATTACGCGGTCATGCGACTCAGCCGTGGTGTGCAGGCGGTCCAGCGCGTCGGTCGCGATGTCCAGGGCGGTGATAAAGCCGAAGGTCAGTTCCGTGCACGCAAGGTCGTTGTCGATAGTTTTGGGAACTCCTACGACGGGCACTCCGAGCCGGTCAAACTCTTCGGCGATGGCCAACGTTCCTTCACCGCCCAACACCACCAGAGCATCAATTCCCAGGCGCGCAATATTGTCGACCGCTTCCTTATAAACGGCTTGAGGTTTGGTCGTAACCCCTTCCTCATTGAGTTCGACAAACTTTCCCCGATTTCGGGTACCCAGGATGGTTCCGCCCCGGGGCAATAAACCTCGGACATCGGCGGCGGTAAGTGGCCGGGTATGTGTTTCGCCGAGGAGCCCTTCGAAGCCATCTTCGATTCCAATGACCTTCAAGCCATATTGGCCGGTTGCCGTAGTTACCACTGCTCGAATGACGGCATTGAGTCCGGGAGCGTCACCGCCGCCTGTCAGAATTCCGATTGTTTTGTACATATGTGCAAGGCAAAACCTGGCTAAAGGAACCATTGGTGACTAGTCCGCCACGTGCTCCCTAACCTGCGATCTCTCGGCCGCCAACCTCTCTTGGTGGAATGCGAGCTTAGAGTAATTGACCGAGGATGCTATTTCAAGCGGCTTGGATTGAGAGCGCATAGAGGGACTAGCGATCTGATTAATCGTGGCTGGCGCGTAACGTGACTTGAAGCAGGCAGGGATGCCTGCGTTCCAAGTAGTTGACCCTCCAAGTGCAGCTCACGTAGCATGTGCAGGAAATAAGTCTAACTGGAAACTACGCCCCAACTCATGGTTTGGATTGAGTCTGGTGGGCATTAGTAGCGGAGGCTTTCCCGACTTGGAAATAGACGACGACGCAAAAGAGATCGTTCGTGACATTGGCACGGCGATTAACGAATCAGTGGAGAACTCGTCCAAAGTGGCTGAAGCAATCGAACGATTGCGAGATGCCGGCTATGAAATGGAATTGACCCTCCGGCTGGAGATCGGGCTGCGACCTCATTCCGGTGACGAAGATGGCGAATCGCGTGATACCACGCTCGATCTAACCGATGAAGACGTTCAGGTGCTTCAACGAATGAAGATCCGGATCGATCCCGAGGAAAAGATCTAAGATCCCGCCGCGAAAAGGAACTTCCAAGGCAAGGAGCATCCTCACCGAAAGAGAAATAAGGACGATCTACGGACTCACGCGAAAATCCGCGAAAAATGGTTTTGGTGTTGCTTAGGGTGATTTAGTGGTTCGTTTTCGCTTCTTCTG
>DATKIS010000003.1:0-4418 GCA_035543975.1 Pyrinomonadaceae bacterium | reverse complement strand
TTACCATTCCTACTGCGCTGCGCCAGTTTACCGGCGGCAATTCTCGGATTGAGGTTGAAGCCGCCACCGCCGGAGAAGCCTTGGACCAACTGACAACGACCCATGCGGAACTCCGCCGGCACCTGTTCAACGACCAGAATTCCCTGCGCAGTTTCGTTAACGTCTACGTGAATGACGAAGACATTCGCCATCAGTCAGGCGGCGACACGCCGGTCAAAGACGGCGACAACATGATGATTGTTCCCTCCATTGCCGGCGGCGCAACGACCGAAACAGAAGTCGCTTTGCCGTCGCTTACCAATGAAGAGATTGCTCGTTATGGCCGCCATTTGTCGTTGCCGGAGGTTGGCCTCGAAGGCCAGCGTCGTTTGAAGGCCGCGAGTGTGCTGATGATTGGTACGGGTGGTCTGGGCGCGCCGACCGGCATGTATCTCGCCGCTGCCGGGATCGGCCGTCTGGGAATTGTAGACTTCGACGTAGTCGACGCTTCCAATCTTCAGCGACAGATAATTCACGGGACCGCCGATATCGGCCGCCCAAAGATTGATTCAGCCCGCGACCGGTTGCACGACATCAATCCCCATGTGGACATCCAGACCTACGAGACGCGGCTGACCAGCGAGAATGCGTTAGAGCTTTTTGCAAACTACGACATCGTGGTTGACGGCACCGACAACTTTCCCACTCGCTACCTGGTAAACGACGCCTGCGTGATTTCCGGCAAACCAAACGTTTATGGATCGATCTTTCGCTTTGAAGGGCAGGCTAGTGTGTTCTGGGCAGAGAAGGGGGCATGCTACCGCTGCCTCTATCCCGAGCCGCCGCCGCCGGGGCTGGTCCCGTCTTGTGCCGAAGGCGGCGTGCTGGGCGTATTACCGGGGATTGTCGGGGCGATTCAAGCAAGTGAAACCATCAAGATCATTCTCGGCGCTGAGGACATCCTGGTTAATCGGCTGGTGTTGTTCGACGCCTGGCAGATGAGGTTTCGGGAGCTAAAACTACGCAAGGACCCCGCCTGCCCGGTTTGTGGTGAGAATCCGACCGTGACCAAGTTGATCGATTACGAAGAGTTTTGCGGTCTGCGCACTCAAGCGCCAGAAGCCAACGACGAGCTGGAGGAGATTACAGCGACCCAACTTAAGAGGCGCGTCGACGACGGTCGTGATACTCAGATAATTGACGTCCGGGAGCCCTTTGAATTCGAGATTGCGCGGATCCCGGGAACGAAGCTGATTCCGCTGGGTGAAGTTGCGGCGCGCATTTCCGAGATCGATCCCGAGCGCGAAACCGTAGTTCACTGCAAGGGTGGCGTGCGTAGTGCCAAGGCGATCACAGCTTTGAAGCAGGCCGGCTTTCAGGGACGCCTCATTAACCTGAAGGGCGGCATCATTGCCTGGTCAGATGAAGTTGACCCCGCCGTGCCGAAGTATTGAGCGGCGCTCTGACGCCTGTTCTCGCTGACGTCAGAAGCTGTTGACCCGGTCGCGACCCGAACCCTCGATTTGGTTTGGTCGCGATGCTTTGGATATCCTACCCTCCAGTTTCCTGGTGTGGACTGTCCACTGGCTTCGATTCCTTTGAACCTTTCTCTCGCAGAAAAATAGACAGCACTACCATCGACCCAACGGCCAGGAATTCGCTTTGCCAGTTCTGCAGCGACTCAAACCAGAACCGTGACGTAGACATATAGCCCAGAGTCGTTACTCTCTCCAGACGCCCATGCGCTCTTTGGTCGTCGTTGTACTCGCCAGCCCCTCCAACGGCGTGAAGATAGAACGAAGCCAGAAACAGGAGCAGAAAGGCGAGCGAGAGAGAATGTTCGTAGATCCTTAAGGTCCAGCCGCCTTTCCTGACCGGCCAGGGCGCGCCCTTTCGCGACTTCGGTTCTCGATCCACTTCCTCCTCCTCATCAGGATCCTTGGATTCCGCCGAGCCCCTCTGATAAAGAAACACGGTCAGGATGATGAAAAAGAACATCTGGAAGAATTCACTTTCCCAGTTCTCCATCGTCGCTTCGAGAAAATGATTACCACTCACATACTCAAGGTATGTGACGGTCGGTTGTCCGTGCTCGCGCTGCTCGTTATTGTAATGATGATGACCAACGAAAAACTGGCCCAGCAGTACGCAAGAGAAAACGGCCAGCAGCACCAATGACAACCCGTTATTTTTGAGAAAGCGTTTCACAGTGATCCTCTGTCTCGGCAACACGGTTCGTAGCTTTCTGGTACAGGCAACACTGGAGTTGTCTGCTAACAGACCGCGTTGGCCTATGCGGAATAGAGTAGTTTTGGGTCCGGCCTAAACTGAGCAAGGCTGGTGCCGCAGGTTGTCTGCTGGCCATCGCAAGCACACGAGGGGTTAATGACCTCACCGTCTGGCAGACTCACCTTGGCGATCGGGACGTTCATTTCTCAGCAACGCGATAACAGAGCACTACTCGGAAATAACCTCCTTGTTGCTGATGGTGGCTTATGTTATTTTTCAATTCCAAGTGAGAGTTAGAGTTTGCTGCGTTTCGCTCCACCGTTATTTCCTTTTTCAGTTTTGTATGGAAGGTAGCGAAAGCTGATTGGTAGTGAATAGCCGGCCGCCTAATCAGCTTGATTCGAAAATAAATTTCATATTCGTCCGCATTCCGATTCCCGTTGCCCCTCCCCCAAGGCGCCTGCGTGTGTCTTCGTTTCTGACCGCGGCCCCTGTATTCAATTGTCATTCATTTCAAAGCCCATTTCCGTCGCTGACGTCGCCGTCCTTTTAAGGAGAGTTTAATGTCCCGACCGTTCCCGACCGCCAACTTCAGGAGACTATTAGTCGCCTGCCTAACGTCCTTCATCACGCTGCTCGCACCACTTGGTTCAATGAGCAAGGGCGCGAATTTCGGCTCGACATCGGGAACAACCGGGATTGGCTCATCGAGCAGCCCTGCGGCGCTAGCCGGGCGTTACGCCGCACCCGTCGCCAGCACCGCTCCTGCCTCGCACCGCCCGGCAGCTCTTCCGCCGGGGCTTAATCTGGTAGTGAACAGCATTGGTGACGAACCCGACGACACTTTGGACGGAGACTGCGACACGGACTTAAGCGGGGACGGCAGTCAATGCACCTTGCGCGCCGCCATTCAGGAGACGAACTTCACTCCTGGCGACGACACCATCACCTTCTCGCTTCCGCCGAACAGCATCATCACCCTAACCAGCCCACTGGATGACATCCTCGAGAGCGTCAAGATCGACGGACCCTCCACCAGGGTGACTGTTAGCGGAGACTACGAATTTCGCGTCTTCAGCGTGCTGGTTGGCAATGTCAGCATCTCAAACCTGACGATTACTGAAGGGGTGGAGAACGCGGGTGGTGGCATTTTTAACGTTGCTAACCTGAGGATTCTCAACAGCACATTCACCGATAACCATGCGGAGGGCGCCGGTGCCGAGGGTGGGGCAATCTATAGCGACGGAGGTTTGCTTACCATCATCAATAGCACCATCAGTGGTAACAGTTCTGATGGCGATGGTGGCGGATTGCTAAACTGCGGCACCTCCACCGCGGTATTAGACAATGTCACTATTACCGATAACTATGCCGATGCTGATGGTGACGAGTCGGGATCAGGCGGCGGCATCGCTCAGGTCAGCACCAACCCCATCACTATACGCAACACGATCGTCGCGGGTAATTTCGTGGGCTCCAGTGGGACCATCCCTGACGACATCGGCGGCACCATGGATCCGGGCAGCGACTACAACCTTATCGGGGATGCGGTTACTTCCGGCGGGTTGAGTGGCGTAGGCGAGAATCAAGTTGGAGTAGCTGACCCTGGTCTGGGTCTGTTGGCCAACAATGGAGGGCCCACACGGACCCATCGTTTGTTGCCAGGCAGTCCGGCGATTGATCAGGGCAAAAACTTTGCAACCGACGAATTCAGCAGCCCGATTCTTACGGATCAGCGTGGAGAACCTCGGCCAGTCGACCTGGCTGAGGCCGACGCCATGGGCGGCGATGGCTCAGACATCGGCGCGTACGAGTTGCAGGATGAAACGCCTCAGGCCGGGACCACGTTAATCGTTAATACCTCAGATGATCACGACGACGGCGCCTGCACGGACACCGATTGCACGCTGCGTGAAGCGATCATCCTGGCCAACTCTGACTCCGACAATACCACCATCACATTCGACATCCCGGGTCCAGGCCCGCATGTAATCCAGTTGACGGACCCATTGGATGAGTTGGAAACGGATATGAGTATCGAGGGCCCCACTGCTGAGAGCGTAGAGGTGCGAGGCGAAGGCTTCTATGGCATCTTCGCGATCATCTATCCGGTGGTCAGCATTTCCAATCTAACGATTAGCAACGGCGGAGAAATTGCGGGCGGAGCTATCTACAATGAGGGCGACCTGGAATTAACCAACTGCAGGTTC
>DATKIS010000002.1:0-3009 GCA_035543975.1 Pyrinomonadaceae bacterium | reverse complement strand
CGGTCGCGGTCCGACCGAAGACGGACGGATCAAGCCAGACGTGGTTGCACCTGGCACCTTCATTCTGTCCGCGATCTCCAGAGACAAGATCTCGCTCAGCGCAGTCAGCTCCGACTTTGGTTACGATCATGGAACCAGCATGGCCACCCCGTTGGTTGCCGGCTGCGTGGCGGTGCTGAGGGAGTTTCTGGCGGAGAAGCATCAAATCACTCATCCCAGCGCGGCCTTGGTGAAGGCGCTGCTCATTAATGGCGCTCGAGATATCGTGGAAGAATACTCCCCTAACCAATCCGGGAGTATCCCAAATTGCGCAGAAGGCTTTGGCCGTGTGGATATGCGTGCCACAGTCGGTCCTTTCGAACCACAGGAACGAATTATTTTCCAGGACGAAGCCCCGCAAATGGAGCAGAAGGGTCAGCAGGAAGCAATCAAGTTACACCTCGGCCCGGCGACTTCTTTGCTCAAAGTAACGCTGGTCTGGACTGATTTTCCCGGGCGCGGTCTGCTCAACGATCTTGATTTGATTGTAAGATCGGCCAATGAGGAGCGCCACGGTAACAAGGAGCCCGGAGCCAGCGATTTTGACCGCACCAACAACGTGGAACAAGTTATCTGGGCAAATCCCCCAGAAGGCGAACTAGAGATAATCGTCTCAGCCTTCCACATCTGGGAACCCCAATCCTACGCTTTGGTTATTCGCACTACCTGAGCCGCGTTTAGCGATTCGTCACCTCAGCCCGGACCCAAATTACTCTTGACCAAACCGACCTTACAAAGGAGAGAAATCCAAATGCCCTTCAAATCAACTCAAACACTCCCCCAGCGGAACCCGGACGTGCAGATGTTTTTCCACGGCTTACTGATGCTTTGTCCCAATGCCGACGGCAGTATGTGCGAGATAGGGGTTCACCGTTTGTCAGTGGAACACCGGCTGTCAATTTCGGTTCGAGAAAAATCCTCCGAGGCGCCTGACCCCCCTCTTCTAAGGCTCTCAGGAACGCTGGACAGCACAGGCCTAACAATTGAGGTTATCCCGACAAGCGACGGCGTCAGTCAGTTCGTACCGACTTCTGATCTCTTTGACAGGTTCAGTGAAAACAATGACCCCAAAGACTTCCGCTGGGCCATTGACCTAGACCAGCTCGATCCAGCGTCAGGGCCGATTAAGCTGATTCAGAGCGCAATTCAGCCAAGCATTAAAGTGATGGATGGCCTATTTCACACCGCTCGGCTGACAAATCCGGAAACCATAGAAGTTGAGCTGACCGAGGTAGGACATCAGCCTATTAATCTTAATAGTGTGGCGCAGCTCGTCGGCGCCAATATTTATCTTGAGGAGGGACAGAGGGTTAAGCTTACGTGGTTTGGAGAAGGTCGTACTCGAACGTTGGAATTGCCAAGGTCGAATGGTACCAAAACCTTCGTAATCTACATCGATAACTCGCAATCACTAATGCTTGCAGATCGAAACGCAACAGAACCAGAGCCGACACACAGCGAATTCGTCGAGTACTACAAGGCGGTGCAGTCTCCGACCAGGACGTTTGACCTTGACTTCGATGAGGTAGGCGACGACGTCAGTAACACAGATGCAGCGCCGTGCATGGTTGTGGTGGTGGGCGGCGGCGGTAAGGGCTAAGACGCCGATTTCTCACTAATACTTTCGGCCCCAGCTCAAGTTGAGCCAGGGATGCGATGGTCGACTTGATTTGGAGTCGGTGGGGGATCTGGGTACTACTGCTCGCCAGGCCGATAAAACAACGGTTTTGCTCTGCCAACGGAACAGGCCCATTCCCTCGCAGTAACATTCGTGCTGGTCGAATTGTAATAAGAATCAAGCAGGCCATTAAGCCCAAGGGGCACCGGATTCACACCCGCGTCTGCGTTCCTGGCCATTGTTGAAAATTCTCCGCTGAGGCGTCGATCGTTACCAATTCAATGTCGGACATAAATTGTATGCGACAACCCTGCTAGCGACGTGATGGGAAAAAGGCATAAGTGTATTTGTGGAATTTCTTAAAGAGGATTTCTCTAAGACAGAAATTCGAGATCTCGGAAGTAATGCAGATACTGGGGGAAACAGCTTAATACGGGCCGTCACCTCCACCGTAGCCTGCCCCCATGCAAGGGGCATCGTTAGTATTCATGATCTTATGACGGCCCCGAATGGGATCGCGCGTCCCAAGGGCAAGCTGACCGGATGCGAGAACGACTCCGTATTTCGCACTAGGGGATGGCATCAAGGGAGCTCGATGGTGGTAAAAATCATTCCTTTTTTCTTCCTGCGGATGCCACCAAAAGAAATCGCAGGGGCCCCTCCGGGTTGGGTTGGTACACATATTACTGAAACGAACTTCATAACGCTTCAGTGGATCTATCGCCCAGGGAATCGGACTCCCATTTACCGTCAGCACGAGACTTTCGGTTCCCCCAAGAGTGATCTCAGCACCAATCTCCTGTGCGGGTCGGCCAAGCGGTGCTTTAGGGAAAGGAATCCCTTGAAGCATCTCGACTTGGTAAAGCGCATATTTGGTGAGGTGCTGCGTAAAAAACGTGCCATGTCGCACGAAAAGTTTTGCTGCATACGCTCCTGACCTGGTTTGGGTATTGGGGTACCAGGACTGAGACTGCATGTCTATCAACCAGCGAAAATCGTCCTCATGACCGTTTTTCAAGAATTCAACTCGTGGGGGCTTTTCTTGATTGGGCCGGTTCACTATACCAAGTCTGACTTGGGAGTCATTGCCGAGCGGTATCTCCTTAAATGGAGTTGGGTTACCGACTTCCAACAACTCGACCCTCGGACTGTGGTTTCGTCCAGCGCGGTGAAACCCTACGCCGCAAGTTCCGAGATTTTCACCATTCACGTTGTAATAAAAGTCAATCAAACCATGAAACGTAACAAGTATTGGGGGACTTGCGGGACGACTTCCGATTCCCGGCCATCGTCGAAAATTCTCAGCTAGCGGATCAATCAGTCCGACCTTTCTTTCAAGGCATGGCTCTAGT
>DATKIS010000001.1:0-2519 GCA_035543975.1 Pyrinomonadaceae bacterium | reverse complement strand
GCCGACAGGTCGCCGCACTCCAAAACTATTCGTGCGGGTTCGTGTTATTTCGTGGATCGTCCTCCGCTGACCGGTAGGAGAAAATACGATCCACGAAATAACACGAAGCAACTCGAAGCCACTCGACTGCTTACTGCTTACTGCTTACTGCCTACTGCCTACTGACTGCTCTTAATAAACTGTTGCGCTTCGTTGAGCCAACGCTTATCGGCCCGATACTTATACGCCGGCGCAGTTTTGACCGCTTCGATGCAGGCCTGCATGGAACTGGCAGCTTCGCGCTGGTGGCCCATACCCGCGTGGGCGCGGCCCATCAGGTAGAGCGCTTCCGGATCGGAAGGCCGATGGTCCAGAAAACGTTCGAGCGCATCCCGGGCATCCTCGTGTTGGCCGGCGGAATTGTAGGTTGCTCCCACCTCCCGCCAAATCTCGTGTTGGCTATGAGTGGCGTCCCTGGCAACGACCTGCTCGAAATGTTTGATCGCGTCGGCAAATTGCTTCTGCGAACGGGCAATGCGTCCCAGTTGGTAATGAGCATCAATCTCGTCAGCGTCGATCTGGATCGCACGTTCGAAACGCTCGCGGGCAGCCTCAAGTTCACCACGCTGCTGATGAATGAGTCCGAGGTTGTAGTGGGCCGAGGCATCAGCCGGGTTAAGGGTTGCCGCTTCCAGGTTCTGCTTAAACGACTCGCGCGAACGCTGCGTACGGGTAATTTCCGAAATGTAACCGCGCAGGAGCAGGAAGACCATTACCAGCAGGAACGGTGATGCGAGAATCATGCCGGCGATTGGTATCAGTCTGGAGGCCGGAATCAGCAGCGTGCCGCTGACGAGGACGACAATACTCGATTGTATCCACGATAGCCGAAACACGGTTCTTACTGCGATGATCGCCCAGATGCCAAAAATCGCGAGAAAAGCCATTATCGATTGGACCGCCGCCAGCATTTCCGCACGAACTACTCCCTGTTCAATCAACGCCAAAAACTCCGGCCCGAGCTTTTCCCGTTGTGCTAATAGAGCGCCAAGCATTCGACTCGCCAATGCCTGTTGCACGCCGCTTAAGCTGGCTGTGATTGTGAGAAGCGTGGCGATCAGACTCGATGCGGCTAAGGCATAGAACATGGTCGCTGCAAACGACGCATACTCTTGCTGCAACAACAGTCGGAAGCTGCCGCGCCTTACAAAGATGTTCGAGAGGAACAGGGCCAAAGGACAAAACACCAGGGCAATAATAACGAGCGAACTGCCAGACTGAATTAGGACGAAGAAGAAGGTTGATGGATTACGAGGACTACTGACGAAGCCCAGATACAGCACCGTAAGACAATAAAAGAAAACTATGTGGGCGAGCAGGGCCACCAGTGCAGCCGGAGCCAAAGAGGCGCGATCGCGCACTTCTCTAAGCCCGCGCACCGGCGCGTAAAAGATCATCCCCAGCAAACGTAACCAATCAAGTACGGTCAACTAATATCCTCAGATTCATCGCCCTGGCTGGAGGCCATCATTGGTTTCCAGGCTGGGCTGATAACTGGCAGGCGGAGGCACCGCAGGCGAGATGTTTTCATGGTGAATCACACTTGCGGCGCTCAACGGCCAATAACGAAGCAGCGCTTTGCCGTAGATATACTTCTTCGGCACTAGTCCCCAACTGCGCGAATCGCTGGAATTGTCCCGATTATCTCCCATCACAAAATAGTAGTTTGGCCTGACGTAGACGGGCATCTGGCTCTTCGGCGCCACGTTCAGACTTGGATCCAGATACCGCTCTTCGATCTGGGTGCCATTGACTCGCACCATTCCGTCCCGCATCTCGATGGTGTCTCCGGGCAAGCCCACCACCCGTTTGATGTAACTCTTTGATGGGTCGTCAGGAAACCAAAAGACGATAATATCCCCGCGATCAACCTTGGGAGCCCAACTATACTCGTCGTAGTAAATTAGCTTGTTTACAAAAATTCGCTCGCCATCGTGAAGGCGGGGCAACATGGAGGTGCCCTCAACCTTGACCGGCTGCACCACGAACACAACTACCAGGGCGGCAATCATTAGTGCAAAAACGAGATCGCGAAAGAGCAAGCGGCTTTCCGCCCAAAGGCTATTTCGCGAGGCCGCCTCAGGTCGCTGGACTTGAATGTCTTTGTCGTCGGTAACCTGTATGCCACCAAAAGGGGGTGGGCGTCGAGTTCTAATTCCTAACATTGAATAGGGTCCCAAATAAATTGATCAACTGGAGGACGGCGCCGGTTAGTAACCTGGAAACCCGTCCACGTTTGTTATGCTTGAGGTTAGCTTCCGCCTCCCGGCTTGTCAAAGGCCGAGTCGCCCGTGCCGGCATTGGAGATGACTCGTAAAACCGGTGGGAACTGACCGAGTTCGAATGATGACCTTTCAGGTTGAACCAGGAGCGGTGCTCAGCTGTAAATGAGCGGACATTTGTTGTCTGGCTGTCTCCCTGCTGCTTAAGAGTGGCGTTCATAGCCATTCGAATAATCAAGGTGGTCTCGCTCGTTCGTG